>JBAUAY010000198.1:0-27745 GCA_049676235.1 Streptosporangiaceae bacterium | reverse complement strand
CGCTGACGCTGGCCACCGGGGACGCCGAGCTGGCCCTGCTCAAGGAGGCGGCCGCGCTGCCCGACGCGGACCGGCGCGGGTTCGAGCTCCTTGACCCCACGGCCGTCCGCGAAGTCAACCCGGCCCTGCGCGGCGAGTTCGCCGGCGGCCTGCTGTGCCGCGCCGACGCGATCGTCGAGCCGCGCCAGGTGCTGCCCGCGCTGCGCGGCTGCCTCGCCGTCCGCGGTCAGGGAACCAGCGGGTATACCTGGCTGCCCGGGCGGGAGGTCACCGAGGTCGCGCCGAACGCTGTGCGCGACCACACCGGCGCCTGGCACCGGGGCGACCTGGTGATCTTGTGCCCGGGCGCGGCGCACACCGGGGTGGCCGGCGCTTCCCTGGCCCGTGGCGGGGTCCTCGGCGTGCGGCGGGTCCGGCTGCAGATGATGCAGACGGCGCCGCTGGCCGAGCGGGTCACCACAGCGCTGGCCGACGGCGACTCACTGCGCTATTACCCCGCCTATGACCTGCCAGGCCGGGTCCAGCTGCCCCAGCAAGACGCCGCCGCCGGGCGAGCCCGGGCCCAGTTGCTGCTGGTCCAGCGGGCCGACGGCGGGCTCACCATCGGCGACACACACGAATACGCCGAGCCGTTCGCGTTCGACGTCGACGAGGACGCCTACGAACACCTGCGCGCCCGGGCCGAGGCGCTGCTTGGCGCGCCGATCCCGCGGGTGCAGCGACGCTGGGCCGGTGTCTACAGTGAGGTGGACCCCGACGTGGCCGGTCGCGCACTTTACCACAGGGCCGAGGTCGAGCCCGGCGTTGTCCTGGTCACCGGGCCAGGCGGGCGTGGCATGACATGTTCCCCCGCCATCGCAGAGGAGACCTTCCGATGACCCGTATCACGGTCGCATGCCTGGACATGGCAGGCACCACCATCGCCGACGAAGGTACCGTGATGGAGGCGTTCTCCGCGGCCATCGCGGCGCAGAACCTGCCCGCGGCCACCTACGACCAGGCCATGACCGCCGTGCGGTCGAGCATGGGCCAGTCCAAGATCGAGGTGTTCCGCCGTATCCTCGGCGACGAAGAGACCGCGCAGAAGGCCAACGACGCGTTCGAGAATCATTACGCGGCGGCGGTCCGCGGCGGCGCGGTCGCGGCCGTGCCCGGTGCCGAGGAGACGATCACGGCCCTGCGCCAGACCGGCGTCCGGGTCTGCCTGGCCACCGGCTTCTCCCCCGCCACCAGGGACGCCATCATCGACAAGCTCATCTGGGGCGGGCTGATCGACCTGGCCCTGTCCCCCGCCGACGCCGGCTTCTGGGGGTTCGAGGGGCGCGGCCGCCCGTGGCCCGACCTGCCGCTGATCGCCCTGCTGAAGCTGCGCGGCGGCGCCGTCAGCGAGCTGGCCGTGGTCGGCGACACCGCCAGCGACATCGAGTCCGGGCTGCGGGCCGGGGCCGCGATCGTGGCCGGCGTGCTGACCGGCGCCAGTTCCCGCGCGGACCTGGAGCAGGCCGGCGCCCCGCTCATCCTCGACACGATCGGCGACATCCTGCCCTACGTCACGGGGTAACCGGCCGGCGGGGGGCGATAAGCACCGGCTGGGCGGGCAGCGATACCGAGACCGACGTGCCCGGGGCCAGCGCGGCGGCTTCGGAGCTCGGCTTGTCAATCTGCGCTTGCCGCCATGACGTGCCTTGCGCGCAAAATTTCCTCCCAAACCACAGGTCCCTGGGCGGGGACCAAGATGCCGGATCTTGGCTAGACAAGTCGGAATGAAGGCTAGCCAAGACAAACGGGAGGTTGCCAGCCCGTGGCGGACAGGCATCCGTTCGCAGTCAGCTTGATAGCCGTGCCTGGCCCCTGGCCGGGCGGCTAGCCAGGTGGTTAGGATGTGCGCTCAGCGACGTACCTCCGCTCCTATCGGGGGGAAGCAGAGCGTCACAAGCGTGGATAAGGCCTGCCATGACGAGTCAGCAGGGCGGAGCGCAGCAGCCGGCGGGAATCCGTGACGTAGCCCGGCTGGCCGGCGTATCGGTCGCCTCGGTGAGCTTCGCGCTCAACGGCCAGCCGGGTGTCGCGGAAGAAACCCGCCGGCGGATCCTGGCGGCCGCGGCCGAGCTTGGCTACCGCGCCAACCCGCAGGCCCAGGCGCTGCGGCGCGGACGTACCACGACCTACGGCCTGGTCATCCGCAACTTCAGCAATCCCTTTTTCCTCGAGGTGCTGACCGGGGCCGAGCAGGTGGCGAGCGAGGCCGGGGCCACCTTGCTGCTGCTCGACTCGCATTACTCGGTGGAACGCGAGCGCCTGCTGGTGCAGGAAATGGCCGCCCAGCGCCTGGCCGGGCTGGCCATCGCGCCGGTCGGCAAGGGCGAGTCGGTGCGGCTCTGGCAGGAGTTGCGCCCCGGCACCCCGGTGGTGACGCTGAACGCGGCCGTCGAAGGCGTGGCCGACGTGTCGCGGGTGTACCCCGATCACGCGGCCGGGGTCGAGGTGGCGATGCGCCGCCTGGCCGCGCTCGGACACTCCTGCGTCGCGTTCCTGTCCGCGCCGCGCGGCCTGGTGGCCGACCCGGACCGGCTGCGCCACTTCCGGCGGCTGGCCCGCGAGCTTAGCGTCCAGCCGGTCGTCATGCGATCGCCCCTCACGATCGCCGACGTGCGCCGGGCCGCCGGCCCGCTGCTGACCCGCCGGGACGCCCCCACCGCGGTCATCACCAACTCCGACTATACCGCGCTCGGCATCTACAAGACCGCCAGGGACCTGTCCCTGCGGATCGGGCCGGACGTCTCCGTCATCGGGCACGACGACCTGCCCACCTCCGAACTGCTCGACCCGCCGCTGGCGACCATCCGTCTGGACGGCAGGGAAATGGGCCGGGCGCTGATGGCGCGGTTGCTCAACGGCATTGGGGCAGGCGATTACGTCGCGCCGGTTGAACTGGTCGAACGCGCCTCCCTGCAGGCGCATCAGCTACCTGTTAACCCGGTGTTCACAAGGCTCAGTGCGGCAACTCGGTAACGTCCCTTGACACCCTCGCGGCGCGTGTGTGAGCATTCGAACGCTAAACGTTTTAGGTGCGTTTATCCTGCACTCTTAGCTGGGGGAGAGGTGGGTCGGCAAACCGCTTCGGTACCACCGCCCGGGCCCTTTTGAGGCAGCCGCAATCCACTTCGGGACAGGAAAGCTTTCAGGAGGCACTGGTGAGATCCTCATATCGATTTGCGCTCGCGGGCGTCGCGGCCGCGACGCTGCTCGCGGCAGGCTGCTCGTCGTCAAGTTCCTCGTCGGGTTCCTCGTCGAGCTCGACCAGCGCGGCCAACTGGGCCACGGAGACCTCCGCCTCGGCTGGAGGCGGGATGAGTGCGCTGGTCGCGGCGGCCAAGAAAGAAGGCACGCTCAACGTCATCGCCCTGCCGCCGACGTGGGCGAACTACGGCGCCATCATCTCGGATTTCTCGAAGACGTACGGAATCAAAGTCAATTCCGCGAACCCGGCCGGCACCAGCCAGGACGAGGTCAACGCGGTGAAGCAGGAGAATGGCACCGCCGCGGCGCCCGACGTCCTGGACATCGGCATGGCCGTCGCCCTAGCCAACACGAGCCTGTTCGCGCCGTATAAGGTCAGCACCTGGAGTTCTATCCCGACGGCCCAGAAGGCGTCGAACGGTATCTGGGTCCAGGACTACGGCGGCTACATGGCGGTCGGCTACTCGTCCAAGTTCGGGACGATCACCTCGCTGAACCAGTTGCTCGGCGCGAAGTTCAAGGGCGCAGTCGCGCTGAACGGGAACCCGACCGCGGCCAACGCGGCCCTGAACGGCGTTATGATGGCAAACCTCGCGGAAGGCGGAACGGCCAGCAACATCGCCGACGGCGTGAACTTCTTCGCCAAGCTCAAGGCGGCCGGCAACTTCAATCCCATATCGGCCACCGGTGCCACGATCAAGGCGGGCTCGACCCCGGTCGTGTTCAACTGGGACTACCTCAACCTGTCGAGCTACGTAGGCGTGCCGAACTGGAAGGTGTTCGTGCCGTCGGGCGTCGCCTTGGGCGGTTACTACGCTCAGGCCATCAACAAGAACGCGCCGCACCCCGCGGCGGCGAGGCTGTGGGAGGAGTTCCTCTACTCGCAGGCCGTCAGCGGCGGGCAGAACCTCTGGCTCCAGGGTGGCGCCAGGCCGGTGGAGCAGCCGACCATGACCTCCAACGGCAGCATCAACACCGCGGCGGCCGGGAAACTGCCCGCCGTCACCGGGACACCTACGTTCCTCAGCCCGACGCAGTCCACCGACGCCGCCAATTACCTGGCGGCGAACTGGGCGAAGGCCGTCGGCTAGCAGGACACGTGGACGTCGTTACGACAACCAAGACCGGCGCCCGGCCCTCGTGGGCCGGGCGCCGGCCGCCCACCCCGGCCTGGGTCGGTACCGTCCCGTTCTTCGCCTACGTCGGGGTCTTCCTGCTCTGGCCGACCGGGATCGTGGTGGTCGACGCGCTCAAGAACCCGAACGGCGCGTGGGCGTTCTCCAACGTCAGCGAGCTCGGCAACCCGCTGGTACGCGGTTACTTCATCGGCTCGCTCAAGCTCTGCCTGATTGGGTCGGTGACCGGGGCCGTGCTGGGCGCGATCCTGGCCTATGCGGTGGCGTCAGGCGACCCGGACGGCACGGTGCGCAGGCTCTACATCGCAGTCTCGGGCGTTCTCGCCCAGTTCGGCGGGGTGACGCTCGCGTTCGCCTTCCTCGTGACCATCGGCCCCGTGGGCCTGCTTTTCCACGCCAGCTGGTATTTCGACTTCCCGTGGGGCATCGGGCTGATCTACACGTATTTCGAGATCCCGCTGATGGTGCTGGTCTTCCTGCCCGCGATCGACGGGCTGAAGGTCCAGTGGCGAGAGGCGTCGGAGAACCTGGGCTCGTCCGCGTGGCAGTACTGGCGGTATGTCGGCGGCCCGCTGCTGGCGCCGGCCTTCCTCGGCGCCACGCTGCTGCTGTTCGCGAACGCGCTGTCGGCCTTCGCGACCATCCAGGCCTGGGAGAACCAGATCGCCTACATCGTGCCGCAGCAGATCAGCACCGCGCTGTCCAGCGAAGTCGGGCTGAGCAACGTCAACGTGGCCGACCTGCTGGCCCTGGGCATGGTGATCCTCGTGGCCATCGTCATGACGGGATACGCATTGCTGCAGCGCAGGGCGGCGCGATGGCTGCGGTAACCGCGCTCAATGAGACACCCGCCGCCGCCTCGGCCGGGCGCCCGCGAGGCATGCAGGCTGGCCGGCGCAGACGCCTGAACATTTTCCGTTACGTGGTCTTCACCGTGTTCGGGCTGTTTTTCCTCGTGCCGCTGCTGGCGATGGCCCGTTTCTCCCTGGAGGGGGCCACGCTCGGCACGTGGTCACTGTCGGCCTGGCGGGAGATCGCCTCCTACCAGAACTCGGGCATTCCCCCCCTGCTGAGCTCGATCGAGATCACCCTGGAACTGGCGGTCATCACCAGCGTGGTCATGCTGGTGCTGCTGGTACCGACCATGGTCTGGGTCCGGCTGCGGGTGCAGTGGCTGGCGCGCACCATCGAGTTCCTCTGCCTGCTGCCGCTCACCATTCCCGCGATCGTGCTCGTGGTCGGCCTCGGCGAGATCTACAACAAGATTCGGCATTTCAGCCTGTCCGCGCTCATGCTGTTCTGGGTCTACGTGATCCTGGCGCTGCCCTACGCCTACCGGGCGCTCGCCGCGGGGCTGACCGCGATCGACGTGACGACCCTGTCCGAGGCCGCGCGCAGTCTCGGGGCTAGCTGGTTCACCGTGATTGTCCGGGTGATCGCGCCGAACATGCGGGCGGCGATCCTGAACGCCCTGCTGCTGACCGCAGCCCTGGTCCTCGGCGAGTTCACCATTGCTTACCTTCTGCTGTACACCAACTTGCAGGTGGAGCTGTATTCCATCAGCCGGACCACGCCGAATGCCGGGGTGCTCTTCTCCACCTCCCTCGCTGCGCTGCTCTTCGCCTTCGTGCTGCTGCTGATCTTGGCCTACGCTGGCCGCCGCCGCCGCGGCCGGGGATGAGGTACGGCTCGTGACTTCTTCGCCAGTGACCAGATCGCAGGACGGCGCGGCCAGGACCGCCGTCGAAGTGCGGATGGAGGGACTGAGCCGGCACTACGGCCCCGTCGTCGCCCTCGACCGGCTCGACCTGACCCTGCAGCCCGGCGAGCTTGTCGCGCTGCTCGGCCCGTCGGGCTGCGGCAAGACCACCACGCTGCGCCTGCTCGCGGGGCTGGAGGACGCCGACAGCGGCTACATCACCGTCGGCGGCAAGGACATCACCCGCGTCTCGGCCGCCAAGCGCGACATGGGGATGGTGTTTCAGGCTTACTCGCTGTTCCCGCACATGACGGTGCGGCAGAACGTGGCCTTCGGGCTGCGGCTGCGTCGGGTCGGCGCGGCGCAGCGGGACAAGCGCGCGATAGAGATGCTTGACCTGGTCGGACTCGCCACCCAGGCGGACCGGTATCCGCACCAGATCTCAGGCGGCCAGCAGCAGCGGGTCGCCCTGGCTCGCGCCCTGGCCATCGAGCCGCAGGTGCTGCTGCTCGACGAGCCGCTGTCGGCGCTGGACGCCAAGGTCCGGGCGCAGCTGCGGGACCAGATCCGCCGGATCCAGCTTGAGGTGGGCATCACCACGCTGTTCGTCACCCACGACCAGGAGGAGGCGCTGGCCATCGCGGACCGGGTCGGCGTCATGCGCGAAGGCCGCCTCGAGCAGCTCGCGCCGCCCACCGAGGTCTACTCGCGCCCGGCGACGTCGTTCGTGGCCGAGTTCGTCGGCCTGAGCAACCGGCTGACCGGTGAGGTCCGGGGCGGCGAGGTAACCGTCCGCGGCCGCACGCTGCCGCTGGTGGAAAGCAATGTGCCCGACGGCCAGGTGGTGGCGCTGGTGCGGCCGGAAGCGGTGACCCTGGCGTCTACCACCGCACCGGAGCCCGGTCCGCTGGTCGGCACGGTGATCGCCGTCACCTTCCTCGGCGCGACCAGCCGGGTCACCGTCGATCTCGGCGATGTCACGGTCCTAGCCCAGCTCTCGACCTCGGACGCTTCCGCGCTGCCCGCGGGTAGTCGCGTCGCGCTGACGATCCGCCCCGACCCGGTCCTGGTTTCGGCCAGCTCGGAACCGGCCGCCGCGGCCGATGAAGAGGCGTGAGCGAGCCGAAGGGCCTCCAAGTGCCCCGGAGGCGAGCGGAAAGCAGAGCGTGAGCGGCAGGCATCCATCGCTGACCACCCATCGCCGGCTCGGTCACGGATCGGTCCTTCGCCATGGGCTGTCGGCTCCGTACCGCGCCGTCGAGATCGGCGCGGGCGAGCCGCATCTCATCCGCGATGACTTCGGCGCGGGGGCTTCCGGGTCGCAGTCCGCGCACGGCCCGGGCCGCCCGCTACTCTGCCTGATTCACATCACCGATCTGCAGCTCGCTGACGTCCAGTCGCCGACCCGATTCGAGTTCCTCAACGCCAACTTCGCCGACCACAGGTATGCCGGCCTCATTCCCGTGCAACGCCCTCAGGAGGCGCTCACGGTACACGCCGTCGACGCCACCATCCGCACGCTCGGCGCGGTATATGGTCCGGCGACCGGACTTCCGATGCAGCTGGCGGTCACGACGGGCGACGCGATCGACAACGCGCAGTGGAACGAGCTGCAGGCGTTCCTCGCCCTGTTCGACGGCGGCCTGGTGTCCCCGGATTCCGGTGGTCCGGACTATGAGGGAGTGCAGGCGCGGGATTGGCCGGGTGACATCTTCTGGCGGCCGGACGGACCGGGCGCCGAGGGGCCCGACTTCTTCCGGCGCGAGTTTGGGTTCCCGCACCACCCGGGGCTGCTGCAGCGTGCGCTGCGCGAGTTCTCCGCCACCGGCCTGAGTATTCCCTGGCTGTCCTGCTTCGGCAACCACGAGGCGCTCAACCAGGGCGTAGGCGCCCAGACCCCGGGGCTGGCCGCCGCGCTGACCGGCGGCAAGAAGCCGACCGGCCTGCCCCAGGACTTCTATCACGACCGGGTGCTCGAGGAGTTCACCGAGCGTCCCGAGGCGTTCATGGCGGGCCCGTACCGTCCCGTCACGCCGGATCCGTTCCGTCGCCCGATCAGCAGGAGGGACTTCGTCGATGCTCACCTGCGGGCCGGTTCACGGCCGTTCGGGCACGGATTTACCGAACGGAACCGGCTCGACGGGACCGCGTACTACGTCTACGACACGCCGGCGGCGCGGTTTATCGCGCTCGACACTAACTGCCTGGCCGGAGGGGCATCCGGATGCCTGGACGAGAAGCAGGCGCGATGGCTGGAAACCAGGCTGGCGGAGGTGCATTCGGCCTACCGGGGACCGGACGGCAGCGATATCCAGACCGGTCACGAGGACCGGCTGGTGATCCTGTTCTCGCACCATGGCACCGACACGCTTGACAACAGCCGCGGCGGCCACGCGGGGCCGGACGGCGAGCCGTTGCTCGGCACCGACCTGGTGGCCTTGCTGCACCGGTTCCCCAATGTGATCTTGTGGCTGAACGGCCACACGCACACCAACACGATCCGCTCGCGCCCTGACCCCGCAGACCCGAAACGCGGGTTCTGGGAGGTGACCACCTGCGCTGTGGTGGACTGGCCTTGCCAGACCCGGGTGGTCGAACTGATTGACCGCGGCGAGTACCTATCCATCGTGACCACGATGGTGGATCACGACACGCCGGTGGCACCGGCCCTTTCCCTGGAAACCTCGGATGACCTCGCCGCCCTGCACCGCGAACTCGCGGCCAACGTTCCCTGGGACGTCACCGTCATGGCCGGCACCACGGCTGACCGGAATGTAGAGCTGTGTGTCGTCCCGCCCTTCCCGCTCAAGCGCCTGCCCGGAGTTTGACCCGCAGCAACTGCAGGTCGTCGGCGCTGAAGCCGTGATCGGTCAGCCATGGCACGACGCCGCCGTAGCGCACGTCCATTTGCTCGAGGAACGCCGTCATTGTCCCAGCTCGCGGCCGGTGCAGATCGGCGGGCCTGCTGTTGATATCGCGGGAATACAGGCGTGATCGGCGCAGCCGGGCCATGATGGCCTCGGTGCGCTCCCCGGTGGCCGCGTAATCGGCGACGACGGCCTGCGCGGGAACACCGGCCACGGTGAGCGCGAGCGCCACTACTACCCCGGTCCTGTCCTTGCCGGCCGCGCAGTGGACCAGCGCCGCGCCCTCGGCGTGGGCGACGCTGCGCAGGGCCGCCACCACCTGATCGGGACGATCTTCAAGATAGCCCAGGTAGTGCCCGCAGACGGGATCGCGCGGGTACCTGGACTTGTCCTGCCGGTCCCTGGCCAGCAGCGCGTCGGCGATCACGTCGGTGCTGGCACCCACTTCGGGCAGCACCGGGTGATGAGCGTGCCGCACTCCCGGGACGGCGTCCAGCGGCGCCGGGCCCTCCGCCGCCAGCTCATTGGAGCTGCGCAAGTCGACCACGGTGCTCACGCCGATGTCGCGCACCAGCTTCGTGACGTCGGCAGCCGACAGTTCCTGCAGGTTATCCGCGCGCAGCAACCTGGCCCTCGCGGTCTTCTGCCCATCCTCGGTGGGCAGGTCGCCTAGGTCGCGCACGTTGACCGCACCGTCAAGCTCAATCCACGCCATGACAACACCTTCGCAGACCCGCTCCTGAGCCGCGGACCCGGCCGTGGCTGAACCGCGCGGCCCGGGTGTGACCTCAGCAACGGTTGGCCGTCAGGTGGCGGGGTTGGCTTGCGACCGGGCCAACCTGGGGCATACTTAGGTCAACCATGACGCCGCCCAGAACCCTGCGGCTCGCCGCACGGTCGATGCTGACCCCGCAGCTTCCTGGTTAGCAGGAAGAGGCCCCCTGCCAGCAACCGGCTCAAGCCTGCTTGCTGCTAACTGGGAGTCCTCATGATGTGGCTCTGTCTCCTCCCTGCCTTCATGGCTCGCCGCACCTCGCCATGCTCGCCGTGCCGCCGCCCTGCGCTGGAGGGCCGCTGATGAGCGGCCGGAACAGCGCTGCGGCCGACCGGAACAGGCCGCCAGGCGGCCCGGATGCCGACGCCGCGGTGCCGGATGGACCGCGGGCCGGCCGGGTCGTGATCGAGGTGGAATCCGCCCGGGGAGCGACCACGATCTCCGTCAGGGGCGAGCTTGACCTGGTCACGATGCCGTTCCTCGCCGAGCAGCTGACGCTGGTCTCGCGGGACAAGCCAGGACGGCTCGTCTTCGACCTAGCCGGGACGGACTTCATGGACTGCGGTTCGGCACGGCTGATGGCAAGTGCCGGGGAGTGGCTGCCTGAAGGCCGACGGCCGGTCATCCGCCGCCCGAGTCCCGGCGTCCGCCGGGTCCTCGAGCTCACCGGTCTCGACGCTTACTGCGAGATTGAGGGTTTAGTCGTGGGTAGTATCCGGACCTGGCTCTTCGCCGGAGCGCGCTAAGCAACCCCCGGAAGCAGGCAGATGAGCGTCTCGATAAATGACGTCCGCCACGCGTTGAACGAACTCGGCACGCTGCGCTTCGGCGAGATGCGGGTCGAGGACGCGATGCACCACATCGTCCAGACCACGCACACGATCTTCTCCGTGGATGGTGCCGGCTTGATGCTGGCCGACGTAGATCACCACCTGCTCAACGCCGCGGTGTCCGACGACCGCATGCGCCACCTGGAAGAACTGCAAATACGCTACCAGGAAGGTCCGTGCATCGCGGCCTTCGAAGACAAGGAACTGGTCCGGGCCGAAGACCTGTCGGCCGAAGACCGGTGGCCGTCATTCAGCCAGCGCGCGGTCGCCCGCGGCGTCCGGGCCGTGCTGGCCAGCCCCATTCCTTACAACCAGGACGCGGTGGGCGTGGTGGCGGTGTTGTCGGAAGACCGCCGACCCTGGTCGGCCGAGGCCGAACTCGCGCTCCTCGCCTTCACCGATCTGGCCGCGCTGCTCATCGCCAGCATGCTGCTCGGCGAACAGCAGACCGAGCTGGCCGCCCAGTTGCAGTCGGCGCTGAACTCCCGGGCCATCATCGAGCAAGCCAAGGGTGTGCTCATCGGCCAGCAAGGCCTTACCGCACACGCCGCCTACGCGCAGCTCAGGGCGCAGGCGCGAGCCGAACGCCGCAAGCTCGCGATTGTTTCGGCCGAAGTGGTGCGCACCGCGATCCGGGTAGAACACGAGGACGTCCGCGAAAACTGACAGGTTAGCTGGCCAGGAGCTAGCGGCGCCGGACCCATGCGCTGCCGATTCCGGCCTGATGCAGGGCCAGGCACGCCAGGCCAAGGAGCAGCAGACCGGTTACAGAAAACCATGCGTTGGTGACGGTGCCAGTGCCATTGATAATCCAGGCGATACCGAAGAGGATCGCCGCGATGATGGCAAGCATGCCGCTACTGCTTCCCGCACAGTGCCGTAATAATCGCGCCGGAGAAAGCATGCTGGCGGGCTTTTCTGGCATATGACAGGTGGCAGCGTCTATAGCCGGATCCCTACCGGATACGGCGGTAACGGGCGGACATCGGCCGGCCCGGGCCTCCGGGACGGTCGATTGGCTCCGCCCCGGCCGGTTCCCCGCCGCCCGGGCCCACGCCCAGGAGCGAGCGGGTGAGCGCGTGGCGTTCCCCGTTCATCTCGGCCAGCACCTCGGCGAAATGAGCGTCGCGCAGCACCGGCGGACGCTCGCCAGCCCGCAGTGACACCAGCACGGTACGCCTGATCATTTCCTTGACGAAGGACGCGGTGACGCCTTCGGTGCCTGCCACCACCGGGTCCAGGTCCGCGGCCAGGGCCAGGTCACGCACGTAGACGCGGAGCAGGCGCTCGCGGCAACCGGCGTCGGGCCGGGGAATCTCGACCGCCAGGTCGACCCGGCCGGGGCGGTCCGCCAGGGCGGTCTCCAGGATGTCAGCCCGGTTGGTGGTCAGCACGAAGGTGACATCGGCATCCGCGCCAACCCCGTCCATCGCATCGAGCAGGGAGAACAGCAGCGGGTTTCCGTCCGGCGTGTAATCCCGGTCGATGGCGACGAGATCGACGTCTTCCAGGACCACCATGGACGGCTGCAAGCGCCGGGCCAGGGCGGCGGCCTGGTCGATGAACCGGATGGACCGGCCGGTGAGCAGGATGACCGTGCTGTCGGCGAGGCGCCCGGTCAGGTAGCGCACAGTGTGTGTCTTGCCCGTCCCCGGCGGGCCGTGCAGGAGCAGGCCCCGCTTCAGATGCTGGCCGGCGCTGAGCAGTTCCTGCGACCAGTCGGCGATGCCGATGATGTGCTGTTCGATGGTCTCGAGCAGGCCATCGGGCAGGACCACGTCCCGGGCCGTGACCGCCGGCCGGGGCAGGAACGAGACAAGCTCGTTGCCGTGATGCTCGCTCTCGGTGAAGCTGAGCACCTGCCCCCGGAACGCGTCGTGGACTCGCATCAGCCGCTCGATCTCGGCGCGCGTCGCGGCGGCCGCCGGCCGGTCCGCCGCGAGTATCTCGAGGCTGCACAGGGGCGGCCCGAACTGGCTTTCGTCACGGACCCCGATAACGACCGGAGCGCCGTCCGGTGCTGTCGCCGTCACCAGGCCAAGGGTGACGACCTCGGTGTTCTCCTCAGGCCCGATCGCGACGGTACCGTAGCTAGCCGCCCCTGCTCCGGCCTCACCAGCGCCGCCCGCGATGCCGGCGACTGCGATTCCGCGCCGGCCCATGACCCGGACGCCGAAGGGCCCGGGCGTGCTGATCAACGACAGCATGTTCTCATGCGGGCGTTGCCCGGCTCCCGGCGCGGCGAACCATTCCGCGTCGTTGTGCTGGGCCGCGAGGTATGCGTCGATCCCCCGCTGGATATTCACGTGTTCCCAGATCGGGAACCGCTCGGCCACCGACACCACGGCGCCCAACTCGCAGCCGAGGTGCCCGGTCACCCGGCGTGCGAGCTCCGAGGGCACGGAGTCCTCGGCCAGCGTCCTGACCCCGATCTCGAGCAGCAGACGGAGGCTGCGCGCCAACCCCCGGAGGTCCTCGGTATCCGGCGGCGGAAGAGTGGGGCTATTCACCCGGTCAACAATGCCCGAGTACGGGGATGGCGCCAAGGGGTTATCACTGTGTGCGACACGGCGTTCGGCTCTCCGATAGCGTTGTCACCAAAGTGATGTCTGAATTCCTTGCGTCACGCAACTATCAGTGGCAATGTTCGAGGAATGATTCCATTCTTCACCAGCAAAAGAGCGCCTGTCGTCGCTCTGCTCACCATAGCGTGCACCGGGCTGGCCGCCGGGTGCAGCAGCAGTTCGTCGACTTCGGCCGCGGCGCCGGCCTCGAGTTCGGCCACGGCCAGCGCGTCCGCCTCGAGTAAGCCGACGGGCACGGCCAGCGTCGCCTACGCGTCCTCGCTTCAGTTCCTCAACGAGAAGGTCGTCAGTCCGGCCTTCAGCGCAGCCACCGGCTACACCTTCTCGGGCCGCGGCGGGGCCTCGGGCGACCTATCGTCCGACATCGCCGCGGGTGAGATCATGCCGAACGTGTTCGAGTCGGTCGGCGGTGACAACATCACTCCGCTCCAACCCAAGGTCACCAAGTGGTACATCCAGTACGCGGGCACCTCGATGGTGGTGGCCTACAACCCTAAGAGCAAGTACGCCAGCCAGTTCAAGGCCATCGCCGACGGAAGCAAGCCGGTATCCGACCTGTTCACCTTGCTGCAGACGCCCGGGCTCAAGCTCGGCCGCACCGATCCCAACATCGACCCGCAGGGGCGGGACTTCATCTACATGCTTCAGCTCGCCCAGATGTACTACCATCTGCCCTCGGACACGGTCAGCAAGATCCTTGGCACCACGGACTGGGGCACGCCTAACTCGCCGCAGATCTATGCCGAGTCCGCGCTAGACTCGACGCTGCAGTCGGGGCAACTGGACGCCTCGAGCGCCTTCGTCACCCAGGCGATCGAGCTGCACTTGGACTACATCCCGCTGCCGCCCCAGATCAACCTCGGCAGCGCCGCGCTGGCCGCCCAGTACATGAAGGCGTCCGTCACGCTCAAGAACGGTATGACTAAGCACGGGTCGCCGCAGGTGATCGACATCACCATCATCGGCACGCCCACGCCGGCCGGGACCGCGTTCGTCAAGAACACGCTGTCACCGGCGGGCCTGGCCCAGTACAAGCAGGGCGGATTCAAGGTGCTCACCCCGACAGTGTTCGGGACGGCAAGCTCGGTACCCTCGGCGATCTCGAGTGAGCTGGGCAGCTAGCCCCGCGGCAGCAGCCGGCGGCGCGGTCCAGGGTGACGAACCTCCTGGGCCGCGCCGTCCAGCTGGATTGGGGCGTATAACCGCAGCTCCGCTGCGGCTTCGTTCGGTATCTGCCTGGGTGTCGGTCGCCGGGGCGGGCGTGATCTGGCTCGCCTTGCTCGGCCCTGCGATCACCCTGCTCACGCACCTGTCGGCCAGCGAAATCGCGAGTTCGCTGACCGCCCAGGGAGCGCTGGACCCGCTCCTGATCTCGGTCGAGTCCGGGCTCGTGACCCTGGGTGTGCTGGGCTTGATCTGCACGCCGCTGGCCTGGATGCTCGCCCAGGGAAAGCTGCCTTTCCAGCGGCTGTGGGAGGCCGGCGTACTGTGCAGCCTCTTGCTGCCGCCGCTGGTCATCGGCCTGCTGCTGGTCTTCATGGTCGGCCCGTACACGCCGATAGGCGAACTGCTCGGGCACTTCAACCTCTCCGCGACCAACACCTTCCTGGCACTGGTCATCGCGGAGGTCTACGAGTCGGCGCCGTACTACGTGCTCGGCGCGCAAGCCGCCTTCGCCAGCGTCGAGCCGCGACTGGAGCAGCAGGCCGGGCTGCTGGGCGACCGGCCGCGGCGGGTATTCCGGCGGGTGACGCTGCCGCTGGCCGCGCCCGGGCTGGCCATGGCCTTGTCTGTCGCCTGGGCCAGGGCGATGGGGGCGTTCGGGGCGGTCATCATCATCGCGTACCACCCGATGGGGATACCGTTGCAGATATATACGACGTTGCAGGAGACGGGCCTGGCCTCCGCGCTGCCGTATGCCCTGGTCCTGCTGGTGGTCGCGTTGCCGCTGCCGCTGGCCGCCTACATCTGGAGCGCCCGTGCTGGACGCCGACGTCGAGGTTGACCGCCGGGAGTTCACCGTGCGCGCGGCCCTGCGGGTGGCTCCCGGTGAGCGGCTAGCCCTGTTCGGCCCGTCCGGTGCCGGGAAGACCACGCTGCTCGAGGTCATCGCCGGCTTGGTACCGCCGCGCCGCGGCCTAATCTCCCTGGGCGACCGGGTGCTGACGTCGACCGTTTCGCCGGTGATCGCCCTGCTGCCCTGGCAACGCCGGGTCGGGCTGCTGCGCCAGGACCCGGGACTGTTCCCGCACCTGTCGGTCCGGGACAACCTGTGTTACGCGCCGACCGCTTCGCCTTCCCGCGAGGAACTGTCCTCGCTGGCTTCGGTCCTGGGTATCGAGAACCTGCTGTCCGCCATGCCCGCTCGCCTGTCCGGCGGCCAGGCCCACCGGGTGGCGCTCGGCCGCCTGCTCCTCGCCCAGTGCGACACGCTGCTCCTCGACGAGCCCTACACGGGCCTGGACGGCAGCCTGCGCCGGACGCTCACCGACCTGGTCGGTTCCCTGGTGGTGGACCGGTCCATCCCCGCCGTCCTCGTCACCCACGAACTCGCCGACGCCCAGGCCTTCGCCGACCGCCTGGCCGTAATCGACCGCGGCGAACTCCTCCAGGCCGGCGAGCCCAATGAGATCGTCCTGCACCCCACCTCGCGGCGGGTCGCGGAGCTCGTCGGCTACCTCGGCTTTGTCCCCAGCGGGGACAAGGTAGCCGGAGTTCACCCCGAACGGGTGCTGGCCGGAGCCTTTCCCGATCGAGGACTCGTGCTCACCGGAGTAGTCGCAGCCTGCCGCCCGGCCGGCGCAGGCTGGGAGGCCGACCTGCGGGTCGGCGAGGAAATGATCACCTGCCGCCTGCCAGATAAGCCGCCCGCCTCGGCAGCCGAGTTCGCCGTCACGATCCTGGATCCGCCCTATTTCGGCGTCGACGGGAACGCTCTTCCTACCGCGCTGGGGGAAGGCGGACAAGCCAAGCGGGAAACAAGTTCACCGGTAAGGCGCTTACAATATGCTATTAGATCCGGAGAGACCTCAAGCAATACTGTCGAAATCGCCCAGCTTAGCGCCGGCAAGAAAATGGCGCCATTCAGCCAGCGTGAATTCGCTGACGGTACCTGCTGGATTGTTCGTACTGCATATCAGGACGAGCTCCCCCCGACGTGCAACTCTGACGCACGCGCCGCTCTCGCATGTACGCGATACTAGCCAGTTGAGATCCTGTGCCGAAGCATCACTCGACATTGATATCCTTTGCTCGACTAACGAATGAATGATGAAGGCCGCTAACCGTGATAAGCTGTTCGGAGCTCAGTTATGCGTGATATCGATGCCTGGAGGCTGAGGGCAGAGTCACCCAGGTAATCTATCGCCTCGCGATAGCGGCCTATTTCCTGTTCACGTTCAAGGTACTGGTTTCCCGTCAGGCCCTCTATGAAAACGACCGCCGGAAGGTTAGAATCGAACTCCAACAGGACGAAATGGCTCTCCGCCGCAGCGTGCGCACCGACGTCGAATGGTATGACCTGAACAGTAGCCTTGCCATCGCGCACGGCTTCCAGAATTTTATCTAGTTGAGCTGCCATAAGGCTGGAGCCGCCGACGCGGCGGTACAGCACTGCCTCATCCAGCAGCAAGCGATAGCTCGGCCTGCTGTCCGCCTCCAGCAGCTGCTGGCGTCGCAGTCGGGCTTCAACACGCTGCTGGTGTATAGCTGGATCCATCTTTGGTGCAATGGCCTTAATAATCGCTCGAGCGTAACTCTCGGTCTGCAGCAATGCTGGCACGTAGTACATCGAGTAACAGGTAATAGCTGCGGCTTCATGTTCCAGTCCGATGTATGGATCCAGCTTGAGATCATCGTATTGCGTCCACCACCCTTGCTCGCGGACCTCTCGGACAATGGTCATAAGCTCAGCCGAAGTCGACTCGTCCACGTCGTATAGCGCACACAAATCCCGGACGTCGCGGAGGCTCGGGCGGCGTGTCCCGGTCTCCAGTCCGCTGATCTTGGTGGCGGAGCAGACAAGCCTCTCCGCGACGTCCTCGACGGTGAGGTCGTGTTGGTTACGCAGCTCCCGCAGCCGCTTGCCGAGTTCGCGTTGCCGTACCGTCGGGCTCGTCCCTGTCACGATGCTGGCTCCCTACTGAGACACAGCCGCACATTTGCTAGGCGGTCTAGGTGGCTTGCCGCTCGCGGCCATGGCACAGATCTCAGCCTCGATCGTGCTCTGGCCCTGGGCATGTGATAGCTATACCACATCTGACCGAATTGCCCGTGCACGGAATGTTACGGTCAGTCATCGACGCTGGAACGGTCCCTGTCCAAGACGAGTCCGCGGGCAGAGCCGTAAGCGCCAACCTGATGAGGTAATAGTGGTTCTCCGGCCGGCCGACTACCTGAGGTCGAAGCTCCCTTCCTTCACGCCGGCGAGGAACTCCTGCCACTCCTCATGCCTTAGCGTGACGACCATGCCGCCTGGATTCGCCGAATTACGGACCATGACAGCGTCATCGGTTGTGGCGACCTCGACACATGCACCGCTTTCACATGCGCTGCTTCGACGCCACACGAGACCGCAACGTAGCCCGTCAGTCATCTGACCCCCAATAGCGCTTTCTAACTTGAGCCTGTCCGCCCGAGGGAAACACGCGGTTTAGACCTTTGTCAACCTTGAGAGCACAGATGCGTCGATTGTGTAACGTGTGACTTGTGTTGGCTCATGAGATGACAGTGAGGGCCAGCCGTGGCTGGCCCTCACCGTCATAGATTACCGAGAAAAGCTAAACGATGTCGTCAAAGTCGCCAAGCTTCACGCCGGCGAGAAATTCTTTCCATTCAGCCCTTGTATAAGTATGAACCGGACCGTCGGGCTGGCTTGTGTTACCAAACACGACTGAGTCGCCATGGCGTGCCACCATAATGCACGCGCCCCCATCGCACGTGCGTGAGACACGCCAGCTAAGATCCCCCTGGGCTGACGGATTCGCGGACATATTATCTCTTCGCTCCTTCATTTCTAAGGAATTACGCCAGCCGGTCATTTTGTACTAGCGTAGGCTTTTCTTACTTCATCGATGCGTGCCAGCGAGTCGCGGGGGGTGTGGGCAGCATCACGCAGGTATTCTATGGCCTCTCGGTAGCGAGTTATGTCGCTCGGCTTCTCAAGGTACTGGTTGCCCGTCAGGCCCTCGACGAAGACAACTGGTGAGAGACTCGGATTGTCCTCAAACTCAAACAGTATGAAATTGCTGTCCTGGGCAACATGCGCTCCGATTTCGAAGGGCACAACCTGAACGGTCACCTTGCCGTGCTTCTCGGCTTCTAGGATTTTGGCCAGCTGAGCGGCCATGACTGCTGGGCCGCCGATGGCACGGTTTAGCACCGCCTCATCAAGCAGTACGCGATAGCGCGGTGGATTTTCCCCCTCTAGGCGCTGCTGGCGACGCATCCGGACCTCGACGCGCTGCCGGAGAATGTCTGGATCCATTTTAGGCGCGATAGATCCGATAATTGCCTTGGTGTACTCCTCGGTCTGCAGTAGCGCCGGTATGTAGAATGTCGTGAAACTTGTGATGGCGGTGGTATCTTGCTCTAGCCCGAGGTAAGGGTCCAGATTTAGATCCAGGTACTGAGTCCACCAGACTTGCTCGCGGGCGCCCCGAGCAAGGTCCATGAGCGCCACCGACGTGACCTCGTCGACGTCGTATAGCCCGGTCAGGTCACGGACGTCACGCAAGCTGGGACGGCGAGTTCCGGTCTCCAGTCGACTGATCTTCGTTGGAGAGCACAGTAGCTTCTCCGCGACGTCTTCGACGGTAAGACCATGCTGGTTGCGTAGCTGTCTCAGCCGCTTGCCGAGTTCACGTTGACGAACCGTAGGGCTTGTTGCCACGACTCTGCCTCCTTGTAGAGGGCGCAGCCGCACGCGGCGGAATGCAGGTATGGTTTCCTATTCCTGGGCGCACGCCCAAGCCAAGGCCGTGGGTTCTGGCCATTGGCATGTGCCAAGCTATACCACAGACAGTGGCCAGACGGCCAAGATGCTGTAAAGATTGTTATCTAGCGTGTCGCTTGAGACCTCTCGATCCTATTGAGCCACCCGGATGGCCGATTCAGGCAACCTCGCCACACCCCTCTGCGTTGTGCCTGGCTGTTCCGGCTTGTCGGCTTGGCCAGCTTCTTATCTAACCCGGCTCGGAGCTAGCCGACCCCCGCAGGTCGCTGGGACCGGAACGTGGCCCGTGTCCGGGCCGTACCGGCCACCTGTTACGTAGCCGTTCCCCCCGTCCCCTCGCATGTGCTATTGGCGACAGTCCATGGCGGACGCCTATGGCGAAAAACTATGGCGTGAGTCTATGGCATGTGCCAAATAGCTGTGCCACACTGAGGATACCGGCCCTGAGGCGCTCGGCAACCAGAAGGAGGTGGATCGATGACTATGGCGTCGAACGAAGTGGCGGACCTGATCCGCGACGTCAATGCATCCAACGAGGCGGTGGAGGATCAGTGCTTGCGCACCTGTCAGGCCGCTGACATCGCAGCGCGCAGCGCTCGCCTTGCTGAACTATCGGCCGTGGCTGCCAAGAACGCGACGATCGCTCATCGGACAGTACAGGACGAACGTCCGCGGCGGCGTGCGCCGTTGCCCCGGCAGGTGATCTTTGCGCTGATGACAGTGGCGCTGGATGGTGTGGCCTGCTATTTCGCCGCCCAGGCGCTTGACGGCAGCCAGGACGCCACTCTGGTATGGACGGGTCTGTTCCTCGCGGTGCTGGCCGGAGGAGAAGTTGCCTTGGATTTCTACCGCGACCGCAACCTGCGCAATTGGCACGCCCTGGCCATCCTGACGGGAGCCTTTGTCACTCTGCTCGGCATCCTCCGCTTCTGGTTCCTGGCCACGATCGGTACGGGCGGCCTGGTACCGGCGGTTGCCGGTGCGTTCCTGTTCACGGCGGCAACGGCCGGCTTCCTTTGTCTCGGCTACCGCACCCTGCGAGCCGCCGAGACGCCGCAGGCATGGCGTGCCCGCCGAGAGGCCCACAAGGCGCGGCACGCAGCGAGAGCCGCGCGCACGACGGCGGACCGAGACGCCAAGGAACGAGATCGCCTCGTGGATGCTTACATAGGGCACGTCCGGCGGCTGGTGTTCAAGACGCACCCGGTGGACGAGCAACTTGCCATGGAGGCAGCCGTCCGCGAGCACCTGTGCGGAAGGTGTCCTTAGATGAACGCGTCCGCACCCGTGTCCGTCCGGTTCGCGGTGATGCTCGTCGTTCTCCTGCTCGGCGTCTCAAGCTGCAGGTTTATGCCCTCGGGCCAGGCCCAGGGCATGAGCCGCCTTTCTTCCCCCGGCACAAAGGCTTCCGTGCTCGTCATCATCACCAACCCGGATTCCCCGTCTGCCAGGCAAGCCGCGGGAGCGCTCGTGGCTGCCTCGGCGCGCCCGGGCGAACGAGTTCTCATACTTAGCGCCCTGGGCGGAGCGATCCTGGCCTCCTCACAGGCACCGGCCTCCCCGGGCATTCAGGTGCCCGCGCCGCCCGCTCCGCTCCCGCCCTCCGCGACCAGCTTCCAGAAAGCCCGCCACAGGCAGGCCATCCGGCAGTACCAAAGCACGTTGCTCCACGCCCGCACAACCCTTCACGGGCAACAACTACGGGTGCTGGCGGCGTGGGCCAAGTCGACGATCGCTGAGGCCGGCTCCCGGCCCATCCTGCAGCGCAGCGAGAACGTCAGCGTCGGCGCCGACCTGGGCGCAGCCGTCGCAGACCTTTCCAGCCTGCGGCAGGCCGGGATCGGCGCAGTGAACGCCGTTATCGTGATCGCAGACGGCGCCAGTGTAATCGCACGGTCTGCGCCCTCACCATTGGCCGGCTTGCAGGCCAGTACCGTCGTGGTCGATAACTTCCCCGGCACCACTAACGAGGAGTTCGCCTGGCAAGCCAGTCTGATGCAAAGTGGTGCCGCAAGAGCCGTGGTGCTTACCCCCGCTACATCCGATCAGCTCGAATCGGTCGTGCAGCAGGGTCTCGACGGCGCCGTTACCGACACACTGACCAGCGTGTTGTTCGGTCTGGGCCAGTACAAGCTAAAGGCTGCTGCGCTACCGCAACTGCGTCAGTTGCTGCATTTCCTCACCGTCACGTACCCCCACTCAACCGCCAGCATCAACGGCTATACCGACGGCCTGCCCGTCGCGGGCGGCAACCTCCAGCTCTCGCGGCTACGCGCCCAGAAAGTGGAGGCCTGGCTAGTTGCGCAAGGAGTCGCCAGCTGGCGGCTGCAGGCCTTCGGCTATGGCGACACCGACCCGATAGCGCCCGATAATCCAGCCGGTCAGCCGCTCGACCGCCGCGTTGTCGTCGTCATCGACCCCGCTGTATCCGCCTAGACCCACGCTCGGGGTCGGGTATTCGTCAGGGACGAGTCGGCCCGGCGGGTAGCGCGGCCCGCGTCCCGCCGGCGCCCCAGATCCGGCGAACCAGTGCCGCCGCGTCGGCGGCTACGGTATTGGAGCCAGGCGGGTGCGGTCGAAGTCGCCGTCGGACGCGCCAGGTCCCGGCACGGCGGTGACCGAACGGACGTCGAGGGGCTCGCCGCAGTACGAGCACACTGGCACGGCCGTGACGATACGGCCGCACAAGGTATGCCTGGTCTCGACGGGCGGCCCGCCAGGCGCCGCCCACTGGTCGCCCCACTGCCGCATGGCCGTGATCACGTGCCAGAGATCACGGCCCTTGCGGGTGAGCCGGTATTCCGAGCGCGGCGGGTGATCGGAGTAAGCCACCCGTTTGAGGACCTCGCTGTCGACGAGGTGGTTCAGCCGCTGGGTGAGGATGTTGCGGGAGATCCCGAGCCGGGCCTGGAAATCATCGAAGCGGGTTACGCCGAGGAAGGCGTCCCTGACGATGAGCAGGCTCCACCATTCCCCCACGACGTCGAGACACTGGGCGACCGAGCAGGTCATGTCCTCAAAGCTGGTCCGTTGCACGAACATAAGCATAGAGGGTTGCATAATAGAACGCACTCCCCCTAGATTGAGTTTCATGAGAAAACTCGGGGAAGCGGTCGAATCCGTTACACCGCCGGTGCGGCGTCGCGAGGTTACCTGGCAGGATCCCCTGGTCAGCGCGGCCCTCGCCCGCGATCTGAGCGGCCTGGACTACCTGCTCGGCATCGCCGAGGGGCGCTTCCCACCGCCGCCGATCGCCGCCCTGCTCGGGATGAGCATCCTCAGCGTCGCACCTGGCCAGGTCACCTTCGGCCTCGACGTCGGTGAGCACTTGTACAACCCCATCGGGTCGGTGCACGGCGGCGTCTTCTGCACCCTGCTCGACTCGGCCATGGGCTGCGCGGTGCACGCCTCGCTCGACCGCGGCCAGGCGTACGCCACCCTCGAGCTGAAGGTCAACATCGTCAAGGCGCTGACCCTGAACACGCCGAGCGTGACCGCCACCGGGCAGGTGATAAGCGCCGGGCGGCGCGTCGCCACCGCTTCCGGCCAGATCACCGGGCCTGACGGGGCCCTCTACGCACACGCCACCACGACCTGCCTGGTCTTCGAGCCGCGGCCGACGGAGGAGAAAGAGTCTTCCGGCCGCTCGGGGGAGAACGGCCATGGACGCTAACGCCCGCACCGCGGGCCCGGCCCTGGACGCCGGATCCCTCGAAGAAGCTAGCGCCTTCCTACGCGCCGCGGGCCTCGTCGTCGACGAGGTTACCGCCAGCCGGGTCACCGGCCACCTGCAGCTCAGCCCGGAGCACCACACGCCGTGGGGCATCGTGCACGGCGGCGTCTACACGACCGCGATCGAGAGCGCCGCGAGCATCGGGGCGAGCAGCGCCGTCCGCCCTCAAGGCCAGGTCGCGGTCGGGCTGACCAACACCACGCACTTCCTGCGATCGCTTACCGCGGGCCGGCTGAACGTCGAGGCGGCCGCGCTCAGCCAGGGCCGTACCCAGCAGCTCTGGCGGGTGGACATCACCGACGAATCAGGCAGGCTCATCGCCCACGGCGAGGTCCGCCTGCAAAACGTGGCCGCCGCATAGCATCCCAGCGGGCCCCTTCCCGCATCGCGTTCCGCCGTAGCACCGACGGAACGGATCAGGTCTATGTGACCGCGGGCCCTAGGCAAGCTCCCTCAGGAGCCGATCGCGCGGCGGCGCAGGTCGCGCTGGACGTCCCGGCCGAGCTTCCTGGTCTCCCTGCGGTTGAAGATCGCGCCCGCGGCGGCGCCCGTGAGCAGCGGGCCCAGCGAGACGGCGCTCCGGCCAGCCCGGGCGATGAGGCGCCGGCGCAGGAGCCGCGCGAGCGGAGAGCCGGCCGCGAATATCAATCCGCCCTCGATCATGAATACTCCGCGGCGGTGGGCCCACGCCGCGACGTAAGCACTCATCCGCTCCGGCAGCTTCCCGGCGGCCGGAACCCCGTACGCTTCGTGAAGCTCCGCGACGAGCTTGATCTCGATCCCGACGACGACCAGGGTCTCGGCCGCCACCTCCACCGGCCAGGCGGGCAGTACCGGCAGCGCCGACGCCATGCCCGCAGCTCCGCCTGCGGCCGCGGCCGCGCGGGCTGCGGCCTCGATGAGCGCGTCGGCGACATCGTCGGCGGACGTACCGGGGAACTGCGCCCGCAGCATCGCCTGGTTCCGCACCCGCAGGCGCGGGGCCATCGCGACCACCTGATCGACCAGCCAGCCGATCCCCAAACCCGCGCGGCGGCGGGCCGCTCGTGTCCCGCGGCCAGCCACGCGCGCGCTCGAGCGAGTGGCCCTGTTAAGAAACGCGCTGACGAGCCTGCTCCGCTCCTGCGGACGATCTTCCTCGGTGATGTCAGCCGCAACTTCCGCGGCTTGCCGCGTGATGTCGCTGGTTTCGGTTTCCGGTTCAGCCATAGCCTTCCCCTACCCGTGATCGCCGGTCACCCACCTGACGCGCCCCGTTCAGTTCGGACTGTACGGCGTGTGCCGCAGGTCCGGGGCCGGCCGGGAGGTGGTGGTGCGGAGCATGGCGGTCTCTCGTGACAGCAGCGCGCGCTGCAGGGCCAGCCGCCGCAGGGTGTCGGACTCGGCCAGCAGCGCCTGCCGGGCCGGCAGGTCGATGATCATCGCGGCGGCGATGATGAACGAGAGCAGCGCCGGCTCGTCGGGCAGGTCCTCGAGCCTGACCACGGCACCGCCCCATTCGGTGAGTGCATCCAGGTACTCGCGGAACGCTGCCTGGACCACGCGCACGGCGGGCTCGGCCGACGCCGGGTCGACTGGCTCCTCGGCGAGCATGTCGACCTCGCCCTGCAAGTACGGGCGCGTCTCGTCGAGCCCGCGCAGCCGGAACCGCTGAGAGCCGACCGTGACGATGTCGAACCGGCCGTCGTCACGCTGGTCGACCCGGCGCAGCGTGGCGGTACAGCCGATCTCGTACAGCGAGTGCACGCCGTCGATGCCGGTCTCGCGGCCCTTGCGGATCGCGATCACGCCGAACCGGCGTGGCTCCGGCCTGTCGAGCAGGTCCCGGACGAGCTGCCGGTACCGCTCTTCGAAGATGTGCAGCGGCAGGAGCATGCCGGGGTAGAGCACCGCGCCGAGCGGAAACAACGGCAGCATCTCGCTCATAACACCGACAGTACGCGGCGACCGGCCAGGCTCAGACCGTCAGGACGATCTTCCCGCGGATATGGCCGCTGGCCAGCCGCTGGTAGGCGTCCTGAACCTGGCTGAGCGGGAACGTCGCGGCGATCGGCATCTCCAGCTGACCGTCCGCGATCAGCGCGGCCAGCTCGGCCAGCACGCTCGCGCTGGCCCCGGCTCCGCTGCCCTCGGCCTTGACTCCGTACTCAGCGACCGCGTCGAACCTGACGATGGTGTCGATCCGGGAAGGCTCGACGCCGAGCTCCAGGGCCAGCTGCACGTAATCGGCGCCGAACGTGTCTATGAACGCGTCGACCTTTCCGGCCGCCTGCCTGATCCGGTCGGCCACCCCCTCGCCGTAGGCCACCGGAATCACCCCGTGCCCGGCCAGCCACTCGTGGTTCGCCGGGCCCGCCAGGCCGATCACGGTGGCACCGGCGCGCCTGGCGAGCTGGACAGCGAGCGAGCCGACCCCGCCCGCGGCCCCGGAGACCACCACGGTGTCGCCCTCGGTCAGCGCGACGGCCCGAACGGTGGCGTAGGCCGTGGCCCCGGCCACGAACAGTGCCCCGGCGACGTCCCACGGCACGCCCGCGGGCTTGGCCGTCAGGTTCTGCTCCTCGACCATCACGTACTCGGCCTGGCTGGCCCGGTTGTCGGTGTAGCCGATGACCTCGTTCCCGGCGGCAAAGCCGGTCACCCCGGTTCCGGTCTCGGCCACGACCCCGGCCAGGTCGCTGCCCTGCCCGGACGGGAACGTAGCCGGCCACATGGCGTCCAGCAGGCCGAGCCGGATCTTGGCCTCGCCGGGGTTGATCCCCGCCGCCTTGACCTGGACCAGCACCTGACCCGGTCCCGGCGTCGGCTTCGGCACGTCGACGACCTTCAGGACGTCGACCTCGCCGTACTCATCGAACCGTACTGCCTTCACTGGCACGCCTCCCTCTCTCCAAGTACCCCTCAACTTCGCAGCCATCGTCCTCGGCCAGGCGGATGACGGTCATCGGCACAGCCGGTCGACGATCTCGCCGGCGGGCAGTTCGGCCGCCCGTCGATAGTCCTGTCCCGCCCACAGCGACATCCGCTCGGTGTCGCCGCTGGCCGCGGCCGCAGCCCGCAGCGGGCGGGTGGCGTTGTTGATCTCGGGGTAGGCGGGCGGCGCGTCCCCGTGGTCGACGATGAACCTATTGACCAGCCCGCGAGCCGGGCGTCCGCTAAATGCCCTGGTCACAGTGGTAGTGGTGTAGCGCGGGTCGGCCAGCGCCGCCTTGTACAGCGGATGTGCCCCGCTCTCCGCGCTGCGCAGGAACGCGGTCCCGCACTGGGCGGCCGCCGCTCCGGCCGCCAGCACGGCTTGCACTTGGCGGCGGCCCATGATGGCGCCCGCCGCGATCTGCGGCAGTCCGGTGACCGCGGCGACCTGCCTGATCAGCGCCATCAGGCCGTGGTCGCGTCCGGGCGCGTCGTCGTTCACGAACGTTCCCCGGTGCGCGCCGGCCTCGTAGCCCTGGACGCAGAGCGCGTCCGCGCCGGCCGCCGCCGCCATCACGGCTTCAGCCGCGGTGGTCACCGTGACGACCACCGCACTGCCCACGTCCTGAAGTGCCCTGATCACCCCGGCTGCGGGGCAGCCGAAGGTGAAGCTGGTGACCGCGGGCGGGGCCGCTAGCAGAGCGGCGATCTTGCCGTCGAAGCCGTCGTCGTCCCAGCTGGCGTCGCCGAGGGCTAGGCCGAGCGAGTTCAGGTACCCGCCGAGCCTCCCAGTGTCCGGGTAGGGCGTACCAGGGACGAAGACGTTGACGCCGAACGGCTCGTCCGTCGCGGCCCGCACGGCAGTGATCTCGCCGGTCATCGCTTCCGGCGTCTTATAACCCGCGGCCAGGAAGCCGAGGGCCCCGGCCCCGGTGGCCGCGATCACCAGATCCGTGGTCGTGGGGCCGCCGGCCATCGGCGCCACCACGATCCGGCGCCGCAGCAGGTCCAGCATTCCGTCTCGTAGCGGTGAAGACTGTGGCATCGGATCACGAGCCTACCGCCGCGGCCCGCCCTCGGACCCGTCGGGCGGTCTTCGAATGTCTGTGCCACGGGTTAGGGTTCGACCGTGGCCGAACGCTGGGATCGCGCGCGAGTGTTCGCCCTGGCGCCCGACGCGCCGTCGCAGCGTGCCGGCCAGTCGCTGGCGTCCGGCCGCGCGTGGCAACTGACCGGCGCCGCCGAGCCTGGCGCGCTGTGGGGTGAGTGCCGCGGCAGCACCGCCACGCCGTACCGCACCGTCGTTGACCTGGCCGGTCCCGCGTACCAGTGCTCGTGCCCCAGCAGGAAGTTCCCGTGCAAGCACGTGCTGGCCCTCATGCTGCTCTGGGCCGAGGGGTCGGTGAAAGACGACGCCGACGACCCGCCCGGCTGGGCCGCTGGCTGGCTCACGGGTCGCAGCGCGAAGGTCGGCCACGTACCGGTCCGGGAACCGGCCGAACCCAAGGATCCGAAGACGGCAGCTAAACGCGCGGAGCAGCGGGAGGGCCGGGTGGCCATCGGCCTGGCCGAACTCGACCGGTGGCTCTGCGACCAGGTCCGTCAGGGCCTGGCGGCCAGCCAGCAGGCCGGCTACGGCCGATGGGACGACATCGCCGCCAGGATGATCGACGCACAAGCTCCTGGCCTGGCCGAACGTCTTCGCGCCCTCGCCTCAGTCCCGCATTCCGGCGTCGGCTGGGACGGCCGTCTCCTCGAGGAGTACGCACTGCTCCGCCTGCTCGCCGTCGCTTACCGCCAGCGGGCCGGGCTGCCACCGCCGCTCCAAGCGACCGTCCGGTCACGGATCGGGTTCAGCCTGCGTCAGGCCGACGTGGTGGCCGGCGGCGAGCCGGTCCGGGACCGCTGGCAGGTACTGGCCCGCCGGGACCTCGAGCAGGACCGGATCCGGACCCGTCGGACGTGGCTGCAGGGCCGCAAGACCGGCCGGCCCGCGCTCGTGCTCAGCTTCGCC
>JBAUAY010000197.1:0-6018 GCA_049676235.1 Streptosporangiaceae bacterium | reverse complement strand
GCCGACGCGCTGGCCCGCGCCCTGGCCGCCTGCCGCGGCCGGGAGCTGATCGGCCAGGCGCTGGCTCACTACGCAGCGACCCGCGCCACGCACGCCGCGCGAGTGCAGCGCACCGCGCGGATCTGGGGTGACATCTGGCACGTCAGCGGCGTCGGCGCGCTGCTACGCGACGAGCTGTTCCGCCGCCGCCCAGCCGACGACTACAGCTACACCGACTGGCTCTACGGACCTGCCCGGCCATCTGCGCTTTGACATCCGTCTACCCATTCGTTTAGCGTCGTTTGTCCCGTATCAACCGTTTCCTTGGGGGCGCACATGCAGCGGATGCCCGTGGTCTCACGTCCGGCCTGGATGCTGGCCCTGTCGGGCGCGGGCGACCGGGTCGGCGCTCCGCGCCGCTCGCCCGTCGAGATCGTCGCGACCATGGGGTCGTACGTGACCCGCACCCAGGTCGCTGGGGTGTCCGGGCTGCGCACCGGGCCGTTCGGCCGCTGGGCCGACGGCGTCACCGCGATGCGGGAGGACTGCGCGGCGTTCGCGCGCTACTGGCAGGCCCACAACGACCAGGTGCTCGCCATGGACGGCCCGCTGTGGGTTGTGCTCGGCGACTCGACCGCCCAGGGCCTCGGCGCGCCCAGCCCCGACCACGGCTACGTCGGCCAGGTCCTGACCGGACTACGCCAGCGGACTCACCTGCCCTGGCGGGTCCTCAACCTGTCCGTCTCCGGCGCGCTCACCCGCGACGTGATCAGCGCCCAGCTTCCCCGGTGCCCGCCCACGCCGACCTGGTGACCTGCGGCATCGGCGTCAACGACATCCTGTACACGAGCCCGGGCAAGCTGTTCGCCGACCTGCGCGCGCTGATCGCGGCCGTTCCCGACCAGACCGTCCTGCTCGACCTGCCGCTGCCCGCGGGCTGCTGGGGTCTCCTCGGCCGGGCCAGCGTGCCCTACGTGACCCGGATCAACCGGACCATCCGCCAGGCCGCGGACGCCCGCGGCCTGCCGGTCGCCGAGGTCTCCGCGCACTTCCTGCCGCCCTGGACCGGCAAGTTCGCCTCCGACTGCTTCCACCCCAGCCAGGCCGGCCACCGCGACTGGGCGCGGGCCCTGCTCGCCGCCGTGGCAAGCACCCCGGTCCGTTCGGCCTAAGGATCTTTCTCCCGAACGGACCTGCTGCCCGCCCGCCCGCCGCCGCGTGCCGCTCCCGACCGGGGCGAAAACGACTGGAGAGCCTGCCCGCCGGGACGTTACACTCGCGCCATGACCGCCATGGTCCGCCTGCTTCTCGTCGCGCCGCGCTGATACGCGACTCATCAGCGCGGCCGCCCCTCATGCCTGAGGGGCTTTTTCATTTCCGCAGACGATCCGCCCGGGAGGACCAATGGACACCGACAGGCCGCCGTTCCGGTATGACGCACGGCTGGCGAGCGAGATCGAGCCGCGCTGGCAGGACCGCTGGGAACGGGAGGGGACCTTCCACGCGGCGAACCCGGCTGGCGTCCCGTCCGGCGGCGCGCTGTCCGCCGGATTCGGCGCCGAGTCCGGGCGGCCCAAGTTCTACCTGCTTGACTTCTTTCCTTACCCCAGCGGCATCGGGCTGCACGTCGGTCATCCGCTCGGCTACATCGGCACGGACGTGTTCGGCCGGTACCTGCGCATGACCGGCCATCATGTGCTGCATCCGTTCGGCTTCGACACCTTCGGGCTGCCCGCCGAGCAGTACGCGATCGACACCGGCCAGCACCCCGCGGTCACCGTGCGGGAGAACGCCGCCGTCATGCGCCGCCAGTTGCGGCGGCTGGGCCTGGCGCACGACCGTAGGCGCGAGATCATGACCAGCGACCCGTCCTACTACCGCTGGACCCAGTGGATCTTCCTGCGCATATTCAACAGCTGGTACGACTCGGCCGCACATCGAGCGCGGCCGGTCAGCGACTTGATCACCGAGTTCGCCTCGGGCCAGCGCGCTACCCCGGACGGCCGCTCGTGGCGAGAGCTGTCGGCCGCCGAGCGGGCCGACGCCGTGGACGCGCAGCGGCTGGCCTACCTGTCGGAGCAGGTCGTCAACTGGTGCCCGGGGCTGGGCACCGTGCTGGCCGATGAGGAGGTGACCGACCAGGGCCGCAGCGCGGTCGGCAACTACCCGGTGCACCGCAGGCCGCTGCGGCAGTGGATGCTGCGCATCACCGCGTTCGCCGAGCGCCTGCTGGCGGAGCTGGACGAGGTGGACTGGCCGGAGAACGTCAAGCGTCTGCAGCGGAACTGGATCGGCCCGAGCGGTGGCCCCTACCACCTGAAGGACTGGCTGTTCTCCCGGCAGCGGTACTGGGGCGAGCCGTTCCCCATCGTGTACGACGAGGCCGACCCGGACCCAGGGACCCGGCCGATCGCGCTGCCCGAAGACATGCTGCCGGTGACGCTGCCGGAGATGACGGATTTCCGGCCGGTGACGCAGGACGACGCGAGCGACCCGGTGCCCGCGCTGGCCCGGGCGCCCGGCTGGGCGGAGGTCACGCTGGACCTGGGCGACGGTCCCCGGCGCTACCGCCGCGAGCTGAACGTCATGCCGCAGTGGGCCGGCTCTAGCTGGTATTACCTGCGTTACCTGGATCCCGGCAACGAAACGGCGCTCGCCGACCCCCAGATCGAGCGGTACTGGATGTCGCCGTCCGGCGTCGACCTGTACGTCGGCGGCGTCGAGCACGCCGTGCTGCACCTGCTGTACGCCAGGTTCTGGCACAAGGTGCTCTACGACTGCGGCGTCGCGAGCACGCCGGAACCGTTCGGCAAATTGTTCAATCAGGGATATATCCTGGCCGACGCGTTCACCGATGGTCGCGGCCGGTACGTGCCGGCCGCCGACGTGACAAGGCGTGCGGACGGCTGGGAATACGCCGGCCAGCCGGTCACCCGGCGGACCGGGAAAATGGGTAAGAGCCTGAAGAACGGCGTCAGCCCGGATGACATATACGTCTCCTACGGCGCCGACACGCTGCGGCTGTACGAAATGGCGATGGGCCCGCTGGACGGCGACCGGCCATGGCATACCGATGACATCACCGGCATGCACCGGTTCCTGCAGCGCCTGTGGCGCCTGATCATCGACGAGTCGACCGGAGAAACGCTGATCGGCCCCGCCCCGTCCGCCCCGTCCGACCCGTCCGCCTCCGCTGAGCCCGCCGCCCCCTCCGCCGAGCCGCTGGACGCGGTCACCGCGCGGCTGCTGCACCGAACCATCGCCGCCGTGCGGGAGGACTTCGCCGCGCTGCGGTTCCACACCGCGATCGCGCGGATCATCGAGCTGACCGCGCACGCGTCCCGGCTGCCGCGCGTGCCGCGCATCCTAGCCGAACCGCTGGTGCTGATGGTGGCGCCGCTGGCTCCCCATATCGCCGAGGAACTGTGGCAGCGGCTAGGCCACCCGTCGTCCCTGGCCCGCGAGCCGTTCCCGCAAGCCGATCCCGCGCTGGCCGCCACCGCCAGCGTGATGTTGCCGGTCCAGGTCAACGGCAAGGTCCGGTTTACCATCGAGGTGCCCGCTTCGGCCGGCCGCGACGACATCGCCGAACTGCTGGCCGCTCACCCCGCCTACCCGCGCGACGAGGTGGCCCGCCTGGTCATCGTCCCCGGCAAGATCGCCAGCATTGTGCTGCGGTGAGCCTGCGCGAACACCTCGCCGGGCAGCGTCCTCCGAGCGTTTGGGCGATCACACCTGGGCACGCATCTTTCTCGCGAGCCTTTCGAACATCGGGTAGGCGGCACTTCCGCCGATGGCATTGATCGAGGGCTGCCACATCTCCCACCGGTCGGTCAGGCGTTGGCCGAGCAGGGTCCTGATCAGCTCGAAATCGAAGCCACCGTGTTTCTCGAGCGCACCGAGCTGCTCGAAGTAGTCGAGCTCCCGGTACAGGACGTACGCCTCGGCCGAGTTCTCGGCAATGAACCGCATCATCGCGTCCCGCAGCGCTTCTGGCGTCTCGAACTGAGCGACGAGACGACGCGTCTCCACCATCGGGCTTTCGCTCCAGCGCCTGAAGAACTCGGCCGCCATCTCAGCCTGACGGTTGATCCGGGCTTCACGGGCTTGCTGGCCTGCGAAGATCACTGCACCGATCGCGCTTAGCAGTCCGAGGGCGCTGACCGCGGTCGCAATGGCAGTGACCTGCTCGGCCCAGTTCGGCATTAGGGCAGCCTTCCTGTCGATGGCTCCGAACCCCGCTCCGGGGCCGCCGCACCCCAGGCCAAGTCTAACTTTTCTAACTTTCGAGGCCACGGATCACTATCGGGGGACCGACCCCGTGTCCCCGGCCGCCGCCATCGATACCCCGATCTGCTCGGCACGTTCGAGGCGGCAAAAGCTGGGAACGATATTAAGAGCCATGAGGAAGCTCGCGATGCGGCCAAGGATCTCGTGCCGGGTAGGTGGCTGAGGCGGCCGGCCTGTGTCGCCGCCGCGGCAGCGCTGACACTGCTGGCGGCGGCGTGCTCGGGTGCCGGGCACAGCACCAGCCAGGTCAGGCCAGCGGCCGCCCCGGTTAAGGCCAGCGCCGCGGCGCCCGCCGCGGCCGTGACGATAACACCCGCGAACGGCGACACCGATGCCAGCCCGTCCGCGGGCATCACCGTGACGGCGACCCGCGGCACGCTGAAGAACGTCATCGTGCACACCTCCGGCGAGGCCGTGTCCGGCCGGCTCGGCCAGGGCGGCAAGGTCTGGCACAGCCAGTGGGCGCTTGACGTCTCACAGGCCTACACGGTGACGGCCACCGCGACCGGAAGCCGCGGCGGCACCGTGACCACGACCAGCACGTTCCGCACGCTGACGCCGAGCCGGACGTTCAGCACCGAGATCCTCGAGGGCTACGACCAGACCTACGGCGTGGGGATGCCGGTCATCCTGTACTTCAGCCAGCCGATCATCGACAAGGCCGCGGTGGAGCGGGCCCTGCAGATCACGACGTCGAAGCCGGTGGTCGGCGCGTGGTACTGGGACGATCCCTGCAACATGGCGGCCACCTGCGCCTACTTCCGCCCGCGTTACTACTGGCCGGCCGGTACCACGATCAGCTTCACCGGACACCTGAACGGCGTGCAGGGCGCGCCGGGCATGTACGGCACCCACACCCTGACCCAGACGTTCGACATCGGCGCGTCACTGATCGCGATCGGGAACACCGCGACGCACCGTACGCAGATTTACTACAACGGCAAGCTCCGCTATGACTGGCCGATCAGCTCCGGCAGGCCGGGGGACAACACTCCCAACGGGAGCTACCTGACCATCGAGAAGGAAAACCCGGTGCTGATGACCGGCCCGGGATACAGCCTGGAGGTTCCGTGGTCGGTGAGGTTCACCTTCAGCGGCGATTACTACCACGATGCCTACTGGTCCGTGGGCGAGCAGGGCTTCGAGAACGTCAGCCATGGCTGCGTCAACCTGTCGCCAGCCGACGCCGAGACGTACTACAACCTCGCCGTACCCGGCGATCCCGTCACGATCGTGGGCAGCACAAAGGCCGGCACCTGGGACAACGGCTGGACCGAGTGGTTCCTCAGCTGGCCGCAGTACCTGCAGGGCAGCGCGCTGCACGAAGCCGTGGTAGCCGGGCCGGGCGGCAGCACGTTCGTTAACCCCTCATCGCTGCCGGCCTCGACCGCGACCGCGCCACTGCAGACCGCGCCCGCCAACAACTCAGCCGCGTGATGGAGCGGCCAGGGCCGCATGGCCCGCGATCAGCGGGGAACTAGCCGTCATCCGTTGACCGCCCTCACGACGCGGCCGGGATCGCTGGCCGCCAGCGCCCTCGCGACCGCGGCCAGCGCAAGTGCGCTCGAGCCGGCGTCGGAAATCAGATTGGCGACCCGCTCGGCATGTTCAGGGTCGATAGCCGCCAGCGCCTCGGCCACGCCAGCCAGCGCATGCGCTCTCCGGTCCGAGCTGGGAATCAGCTGCGCGCAGCGCTCCGCGTCGGCGGCCAGCCGGGCGGCCCGCTCGGCGTCGACGGCGGCCAGTGCC
>JBAUAY010000196.1:0-11499 GCA_049676235.1 Streptosporangiaceae bacterium | reverse complement strand
CGCGTCGACGCCGGCGACCTGAAGATCGACGTCGCGCAGCGGCGGCCGCTGGCCGACCTGCCCGCCGTCCACGACCAGGCCGCCGCCGGGCAGCTACCCGGCAAGACCATCCTGACCCCCTGAACCCTTGGAGGAGAGACACCAGTGCAGGCAGGCCGCTCGGCCCGCGTCCTGGATCAGGCCAGCTACAAGGGCACGCTGCTTTCCTAGGCCGGGCGGTAACAGAGGTAGACGGTGCCGCTGCCGAACTTGTGCTCCTGCGCCAGCGCCAGGTTCAGGCGGACCTGGTCGGGCAGGGCCCGGGTACCGCTGCCTACGACGGCCGGGACGACGAACAGCTGGTATTCGTCCACTAGGCCGACCGCGATGGCCTGGGCGGCGAGGTGCGCTCCGCCGACGGTGAGGTCACGGTCGGCCCCTTCCTTCAGCTTGTGGACCTCGACCGGGTCGAAGTCCTGCTCGACGCGGGTCCTGGCGGTGTCCGGAGTCTGGAGGGTGGTGGAGTACACGATCTTGTCGGCGGCTTGCCAGATCCGCGCGAAGTCGAGCGAGACGGGCGACCGGTCAGCGAGCGTGTGCGCGGTTTCCCAGTACCGCATCGTCTCGTACATCAGCCGTCCGTAGAGGTAGGTGCCGACCGGACGCTCGAGTTCGTTGACGAACGCGTGCACCTCCTCGTCCGGTGCCGCCCATTCGAAGCGTCCGTCCGCGTCGGCGATGTAGCCGTCGAGCGACATCATGGCCGAGTAGATCAGCCTCGCCATGTGAGCCTCCTTCAGTCCGGTCTTTCCTCTTCAGACCGAGCAGCCGCGAGAAAATCAGCGGCCCGGCCCCGCGGAATAGGCTAGATCCTCTGCCATCGGACACGCCCCACGGGAGGATCCGGCTGTGTCTTTCAGCAAAGACGTCGGTGAAGTCAGCGCGCGTTATCGGTCAGCCGGCGAGGTGCCGTCGGTGACCTACCCGTCGGGTACTCACGTCGTGTTCACCGCCCCGGGCTCGGCCACCAGCGGCCAGTATGGCCTGTTCGAGTGGAACATGACCGGGACGCCCGGGGGCGCCGATCCGCACTTCCACAAGACCTTCTCCGAGTCCTTCTACGTCATGGAGGGCACCGTCCGGCTCTTCAACGGGGAAACCTGGATCGACGCGGTGAAGGGCGACTTCCTCTACGTCCCGCAAGGCGGGATACACGCCTTCTCCAACGAAAGCGGCGCGCCCGCCCGGATGCTGATCCTGTTCGCGCCTGGTCCGCCGCGTGAGGAGTACTTCACCGAGCTCGCCGATATCCGTTCGGCCGGGCGCAAGTTGACGGAAGAGGAATGGGTCGAGGTGTGGGCCCGGCACGACCAGTACCCGGCCTGACGCTCCGTCTCGGAGCGCAGCGGTCATTAGCGAGTCGCCGGGCGGACCTGCGGGTGCCCGCGGAACAGGCGCCGCAAGCCGCGACGCCGCCGAGGAAGCGACACGTCCCTGGTGAACTGGTCCACTAGGTCACTCTGGGCGGGGACCGCGAACTGGTCCATCAGCTGGTCGGCCACCCGGACCGGCGCGCCGGTGGCCGCGGCCATGGCCAGCGCGTACCCGATGCGGACCGTCATCTGCCGGGGCTCAGCGGTGCCCGCCCCGGTGAATCCGATCCGCGCGATCGCCTGCGCGGCCTCGCGCCCGTGCCGCGGCCCGGTGGTTAGCGCGGTGTCCAGCTCGTCGATGTCCACGCCGGTCACCGTCACGCCAGCGGCGCGCAGCAGGCCCGCGGTGATCACCTCAGCGGGCTCGGGATGGGGGTGATCATCCCCGCCCCGGAACAGACCGTGCCCTTCGGGCCCGTTCAGCCAGACCGGCAGTGCCCGGCCACCGGAGTCGTCGGCCAGCACCACGAGGAACGAGGAGATCCTGAACCCGCGACCGCCAATGCGCCTGCCCGGCCATGGCTCGGTGTGTGCGATCCGTACCGTCGTCATGACGGCAGAACGATCCGGGGCGGGGCAAAGTGCCGTCACATAACTGGGGCGCGCTGCGTTGCCTCAGTGATCCTCGAGCCCGAGAACCGCTGTGCGGGTACGGCGCGCCGTTAGTTCAGTTGGTCGTGTCGGGCGGGAACTCGGCCGGGTAGGGCTCGGCGGAGTCGGCGGAGCGGCTGACGGCGCGCCACTTGCGGTCCTCGGCCAGGAGCTGCTCGTCGAGCCGGATCGACCACTCGGCCGCGGTCACGCCGAGCGGCAGGTGCCGAGGGATGTCACGGCGCTTGGCTACCTGGACGAGGATCTCGGCCGCGCGTGCGGGGTCGCCCATGGGACCGTCGGGGTTCTGGCGCAGGCGCGTGTTGACCGCACCGACGGTCTCGGCGTAGGCCTCGGGGACGTCGCGGATGATCATCGAGGAGCCTGCCCAGTCGGTCTTGAAGCCGCTCGGCTCGACGACGATCACCTTGACGCCGAACGGCGCGGTCTCGGCCTGGAGCACGCGGCTGAAGCCGTCGATGGCGAACTTGGCAGCCTGGTAGGAGGCGATGCCGGGCGAGCCGCCGACGCGTCCGCCGACGGAGGAGAACTGCATGATCAGGCCGCCGCCCTGCTCGCGGAGCACGGGGATGGCCGCCTTGGAGACGTGGTAGACGCCCCAGAAGTTGGTCTCGAACTGGGCGCGGAAGTCAGCATCGGTGGTGGTCTCGATGGGCGACACGTTCGCGTAGCCGGCATTGTTGACGATCACGTCGAGGCGGCCGAAGCGGCCGCGGGCCTCGGCGACGGCCGAGGCGACGGCGGCCGGGTCGGTGACGTCGAGGGCGATGGGGTGGATGCTGTCGCCGTATTCGGCGACGAGGCCAGCGAGTTGTTCGGGGCGGCGGGCGGTCGCGGCGACGAGGTCGCCGGCCTCGAGCGCGGCGCGTACGAGGGCGCGGCCGAAGCCGCGCGAGGAACCTGTGACGAACCAGACTTGTTTCATGCCAGTTAGTACAACATCGTTTTGTTAATAACGCAACTCTGTTGTGTTAGATTAGGTGCATGGCGGTGCCGGACTTTCAGCGGGCGCGTAGCGCCGCGGCCAAGCAGCTACGCGAGTCCGCGATCCTGCAGGCGGCGCGCGCGCTAGGGGCTGAGCGCGGCATCCGGCAGATCACGCTGGCCGAGATCGGCGAGGCGGTCGGCATGCACAAGTCGGCGTTGCTGCGTTACTTCGAGACGCGGGAAGAGATCTTCCTGCGGCTGACCGCGGACGGCTGGCGCGAGTGGTCGACGGCGCTGCGCGCAGGGCTCGAGGAGCTCGCGGCTCCGGCGCCGGCAGCCGTGGCCGGAGTGTTCGCGAGCACGCTGGCCGCCCGCGGGTTGTTCTGCGACCTGCTGGCGCAGGCGCCGCTCAACCTGGAGCGCCACGTTTCGCTGGACGCGGTGCACGCCTTCAAGCTCATCACCCTGGCCGAGGTCGACGCGATCGTGGCGATGGTGCGGCGCCTGCTGCCCGGTCTGACCGAGCGCGACGGCGTCGACCTCATCGCGGCCGCGACCGCGATGTCGGGCGCGTTCTGGCAGATGGCGACACCCAGGCCTGAGGTCGCCACGCTTTACCGGAGCGATCCCCGGCTCGCCCACGCGGTCGTCGACGTCCAACCGCGCGTCGCCCGGCTGCTGGAGGCCATGCTGGAGGGAATGCTCGCCGGCGTCCCTCCCGTTTGACGCGGCGGTTAGTTGCGCCGGCGGCGTTCAGTCAGCCAGGACAGGGCGGCGAATACCGGCGCGGCCAGTCCGAGCAGCAGGGCCGTGCCGGTAACCGCGCTCTCCAGGAAACCGGGCCCGACCCGTGCGACGCCGAAGTAGTAGGCGACCACAACCGCTATCAGCAGTAGGTACCCGCCGACGACGGTGCCGGTCACCTGCCTGAGCAGCGCGGCCCAGTCGGCGCGCTTCCCCGGGCCGGGGGGCGTGGCCCGCGCCGGGTCCCGCCGCTCGTCTTCGGCGGACGGAGCCCCTCGTGGCCGGTACAGGCGGCGCAGGCCGAACCCGAGCGCCGACATGAGGAGCAGGTAACCGGCGGCCATCGGCACTAGGGCCTGACGGTCCGCCAACGACAGCGCGAGCACTCCGGCCGACGTCATGACGAGGTCAGGATCGGAGCAGGAAGTGCCAGCCGCGGATGAAGAAGTGCCAGCCGGCCCACAGCCAGAACGCGAATAGCACCCACCGCCCGACCGGATAGCGCATGATCACGCGGAAGACGTCGCTGAGGGTGGGGACGCCGGTCACCCGGGCCAGGGCGAGGCCCTCCCAGGCGAATACGGCGCCGAACAGGACCAGCCACACGAGATAGCCGATCAGCGGATGCCTCGCCATGCCAACCTCCCGGCCACAGATTCATCATCTGGCCAGGTGCGGCGCCGCGGCCCGGCGCGCTGGCCGCCGGGACGAAGCGGCCGCGCCGGACGTCGCTCTCATTGTGCCGCATCGGACTCAGCGCCCACCGTCGTGATCGTCGACCTGAAGATCGACGTCGCCCAGCGGCGGCCGCTGACCGACCTGCGCGCCGGTTCGGGGCGGATCGTCCGGTAGGGCACGCAGGCCGGGTGGAGAGCTCCTGGATCAATCGACTGGAGGCTGGCGGTCCGGCTCGGAGGGGTGCCATACCCGGACGGTCAGCGTGCTGCCGCGGTGTACCCGCTCACCGGGGACTGGCGTCTGGCCGACGACGAGGCCGTCGACCGGCATCGGGTGCGGCGTAAGCCGGATCGGGGCCACGTCCAGGCCGAGCCGACCGGTCACCTCCATGCACACGCGGTAGAACAGCCCCGTGACATCCGGCACGACCACCCGGGCATGCCGATCCGAATACGGCTCCAGTGATTCCTCATTCGCCGTGGACCACCCCTTGCCCAGGCTGACATCCGGCCCCGACGGCCCCCGCCCAGGCGGTGCCAGGCCCTCCCTGGGGCGCGCGAAACCGATCTCCTCGTCATACCGTTCCCGGACGACAGGGTCACCCAGGACGCCCCAGGCCGCCTCCACCACCTGCCGCGCCCGGTCTGCCGCAGACAGCACATCCGGTGGGGCCCCCGCCAGTACACCCGGCTGGAGCGCGGCCCTTCTCACCTGCCACGCCGCGTATATATCCTCTGGTGCCGCGTCGGGCAGCACCCCCAGCACGTCATACCACGTGATTCCGCTCATCATGATCGCGGCGTGGAGTCCCCGGCCTTCAGGCCGGGGAGGAAACGCCGCTCCACCTCCCCGGAAATGTCAGTGCCGTCCGATAGTGTGTTCGTATGTCCAGGTACCGGCTGCTCCCCACCCCCGCCCAGGAAGCGGTTCTGCGGGACCACTGCGGCCACGCCCGGTACGTGTGGAACCTGGCCGTCGAGCAGCACGCCCACTGGCACCCCGGCCGCAAGGGCGCGCCGGGCTACCTGGAGCAGTGCCGGCAGCTCACCCAGGCGCGGACCGAGTACCCGTGGCTGGCGGCCGGCTCCCAGACGGTCCAGCAGCAGGCGCTGCGCGACTTCGCCCGGGCCATGACGTGCTTCTTTGACCCGGCGAACCCGGCCGGGCGGCCGTCGTGGCGCAAGGCCGGGCGGGATGAGGGATTCCGCATTGTCGGGCGCGGCCGGCAATGGGAGGTGCGCCGCGTGTCCCGGAAGGTGGGCCGGGTCTGGGTGCCCAAGGCCGGGTGGGTGCGGTTCCGCTGGTCCCGCGCCGTACCCGTGGGGGTGAAGTCCTACCGGGTGACGATGGACCGGGCGGGCCGCTGGCATGTCGCCTTCGCGGTGATCCCCGGGCCGGTGCCGGCCCCGGGTAACGGACAAGTGGTGGGGATCGACCGGGGGGTGGCGGTGTCCGCGGCTCTGTCCACCGGCGAGTTGCTGCATGCCCCCGGCCTGACCGGGCGGGAGCGGATCAGGCTGCGGCGGCTGCAGCACAGGCTGGCCCGCGCCAGGCGGGGCTCGAACCGCCGCGGGCGGGTGAGGTACGCGATCGCCCGGCTGCGGGCCCGCGAGACCGACCGGCGCAAGGACTGGGCCGAGAAGGCCAGCACCGACATCGTGCGCAGGTTCGACGTGATCCGGGTCGAGGAGCTGCAGATCGGTAACATGACCCGGTCCGCGAGGGGCACGCGGGAGAACCCGGGCCGGAACGTCGGCCAGAAGGCTGGGCTGAACCGGGGGATCCTGGGGTCGGGGTGGGGTCTGCTGGTGCGCCGGCTGGAGGACAAGGCGCCGGGCCGGGTGGAGAAGGTCAAGCCGCATTACACGAGCCAGCGGTGCTCGGCGTGCGGGCAGGCGGACCGGGACTCGCGTGAGAGCCAAGCGCTCTTCCGGTGCACTGCCTGCGGTTTCGCCGGCCACGCGGACGTGAACGCGGCGAAGAACATCGCGGCGGGGCACGCCGTGAATGCGCGGGGAGGCGACGGGGCAGCCCGGCCGGTGAACCGCGAACCTCAACTGCTTGCCTCCTTAACCGGACGTGGGTAGCTGGAATCCCCCACCTTGTGGCGGGGGAGGATGTCAAGATCGGTCACCGTTGAGGACTGGCGCACAAGTCGACGGCACAAGCGGCACTCCCATCTCAGCCGAAGCGGACAAGGCCAATCATGCACGACCAGCCCGCCCCAGGTTCCCGCGGACGACCATACCCGGACCACGCTGCGGGCGGCCGATCGCAACTACTTCCCTCCGCCTGCCCGTCAAAGTGATCGACTAGCTCAAACAGCAGGCACGGGAACGGCATCTCCGCTACACCAGCTACGAGCGGTCGATCCTGGAGCGTGCTGCCTGCGGCGGCGCGGACTAAGTGTCGCTGGCGGCCGATGCGCTGCAGCAGTTCGGTGCCCGGATAACCGGAAATAAAATCGTGAGGCTCCTCATTATGATGGATATCAACGTGAGGTTCGTCAGCGTGAGACGGGTCAGCGTCGGTGCATGGCAGGAAGGGCCAGTGATGATTACACCTGAGCAGGTCGGTGAACGGTACCTCGCTGTCTATCACCGGATGTTCCGGGCCGTCAACGATGAGATGAATGGATGCGGTCTGTCGATGGCCCGCACCAAGGTGCTCCGGCGGCTCCACGAGCAGGGGCCGACCAGGCAAAACGTGCTGGCAACCGATTTCGGGCTATCTCCGCACTCCATCACCGACATCGTCGACGGGCTTGAGCGCCTTGGCATGGCTGAGCGCCGACCGGACCCTACCGATCGCCGGGCCAAGCTTGTCGCGATCACCGATGCGGGCGAGGCCTGCCTGGAAGTGGCGAACGCTACGCGGGAGCGGCTGCTCAAGCAGATCTTCGGGGTGCTGAGCGAGGCGGACCGGGCAACCTTCCTCCGCCTGCTCGACGGCCTAGACGAGGCAGCCCAGAGGCTGATCTCGGCATCGGCCACGGACGTACCAGCGGTCTTGGCATGACCGCCGGATCCCGTCCCAGCATCACGGCCAGTACCAGTCACATTTCTCACCGGGGGTACAACTCGTTATGTCAACCGTCACACCCGTCGCCGGCAGTCAGGGTTCCGCGGAAAAGGATCATCGCTGGCTGATCCTGGTCATCGTGGCTGTCGCCCAGCTCATGGTGGTGCTGGACGCCACCGTGGTAAACATCGCCCTGCCATCGGCTCAGCACGCCCTGGGCTTCCCGAACAGCGACCGGCAGTGGGTGGTGACCGCATACGCGCTGGCGTTCGGCAGCCTGCTGCTGCTCGGCGGCCGGCTGGGCGACATGTTCAGCCGCAAACGCGTCTTCATCACCGGCCTGGTCGGGTTTGCGCTCTCATCGGCGCTCGGCGGCGCCGCGACGTCGTTTGACATGCTCGTGGCTGCCCGGACCCTTCAGGGCGCATTCGGCGCCATTCTCGCGCCTGCCGCCCTGGGTACCTTGGTCAGCACCTTCCGCGATCCGCGCGAGCGCGGCCGGGCGTTCGGCGTCTTCGGATCCGTCGCGGCCGGCGGGGGGGCCGTGGGCCTCATCCTCGGCGGCTTCCTCACCCAGTACTTCTCCTGGCGCTGGTGCCTGTACGTCAACCTGTTCTTCGCCGCGATCGCCATAGCCGGCGCCCTGGCTTACATGCGGACTAACCGGCCGGACAGCCGTCCGGGGATGGACTGGGCCGGAACCGTGCTCGCCTCGGCCGGGCTGTTCCTCATCGTCTTCGGGTTCTCACATGCCGAACTGGCCGGCTGGACCGCCGCCCTGACTATCGGCTCGCTGGTCGGCGGGGTGATCCTGCTGACCGCGTTCGCGTTCGCTGAGAGCCGGGTCAAGCACCCACTGCTGCCGCTGCGGGTGGTCCTGGACCGGGCCAGGGGCGGCTCCTACATCTCGGTCGGGCTGACCGGGATCGCGGTCTTCGGCGTCTTCCTGTTCCTCACCTACTACCTGCAGACGATCAAGGGCTACAGCCCGGTGACTAGCGGGCTGGCCTTCCTGCCGATGATCGCCTGCATCCTGCTGGCCTCGAACACTTCCAGCATCGTATTGCTGCCGCGGGTCGGGCCGCGGGCGCTCATCGTGACCGGCATGCTGCTCGGCGGCGGCGCGATGGCCTACCTGACCCAGCTCACCGTGACCTCCAGCTACGCGGTGAGCATCGCGCCGGCGTTGGTGGTCATGGGCCTGGGCTTCGGCATGATCTTCTCGCCCGCCATTAACACCGCCACCGCCGGAGTCGCCCGGCGCGACTCAGGCGTGGCCTCGGCACTGGTCAACACCATGCAGCAGGTGGGCGGCTCGATCGGGACCGCAGCGCTGAGCACGGTGGCGCTCACGACGACGGCTACCTACCTGGCCGCGCACCACGCCGGACCGCTGGCCCCGGCCACGGCCGCGGTGCACGGCTACACCGTGGCCTTTGCGGTATCGGGGGCGCTGTTCGGCATCGGCGCGCTGGTGGCGGTCCTTCTCCTGCCCTCCCGGCGCCGGCTAGAGGAGCTGCGGAACATGGAGCCGACGGCCAGTGCGGCGTCGGCGGCCAGCCCCGCCCTGACGGACAGCCCCGCCCTGACGGACAGCGTCGCCAGGGATAGTGTCCAGGGCTAGGCGCTCCGGCGCTCCGGCGCGAAGGTCATCATCAGCGTGGAGCCATGGCGAGCGACGCGAGTTGGCACAGCTGACCCCGCCACGGTCCGTTCGGACAAAAATGACGGTGAGATCCGGGGCGGAGGGTGTCTCATGATGCGGCGGCCGGCACTTGTGCTCTTATGTGACCTGGCTATTCCCGGCGGTCCAGGCCTCCCCGGCTTATGCTGAGGAAACAGGCTGGCTCTCGGCGATTAGGGGGATGCCATGCCAGACGACAACGCCGGTACGGCTGACGACACGCGTACGCTCCGGGCCAGGTTCCCCCGGTGGGGCATCCTGTTTGATCCGCTGGAAAGCATGTGGGTCGCGGTCCGCGGCAAGCGGACGCTTGTCGCGAGCAGCCCGGAGAAGCTGACCGAGCAGGTGGAGGCGGCGACCCGGGGCGAGGCCGGGCCAGATGAGGGCGAGAAGACCCAGGGATGGCGCACCCTCCGCAAGCACGAGCGGGGCTAGCGACCGGTCTGCGCAGTTCGTTCCGGCACGGCACCAGAGCAGTCTGACATCGCGTGCCGGTCCGTCTTTTTGGACATATTGCCTGCAAGCGGGACAGTGGCTGGCTAAAGTGAGCAGCTGGAGACGAAGCAAAGAAGCGGGACTATCCTCAGGCGCATGTTCGCCGGTGATGGCGCATCCGGGGGTAGGCGGGATTGCTGCGTGAGCCGTTCACTCCCGCAGCGGTAATGACGGGCCAGCAGCGGCGGGATTTCTTTTCGGCGGCTAATCATGGTGACACGCTCTGCCTCTCCCGGACTGCTGGGACTCGAACCAGCCGGTCAGCGTCTCTCGCTGGCCGTGGCCCGGCTGCCCGGTGGAGCAACGGCGGTCCTGGCGGACCTGAAACGCTGGTCGCGATCAGCGACTGGGCGCTCGGCGGCCCTGTTCGCGGTGATCGCCGGGACGTACGCGGTCGGCGCGGAACTGGGCTGGCACCACTTCAGTTCAGGCCTGGCGTTCGGTTATCCCCCGTCTGGTGTCGATGTGGCCGTCCTGCTGCTGGTGGCGCGGCGGCGCTGGCCGGTGGTGATCGCCGCGATCGTGGTCAGCGAGGTCGGTGTCGATCTGCAGCATCACCTGACGCTCGCGGCGGCGCTGGCTGCGGCTCTGGCCAACGCGGTGGAGCCGGTGGCCGGCGCGTCGTTCGTCCGCTGGTTCTGCGCAGGACGGCGGCCAGACCTGGGGACTCGCGCCGGTCTGGGCTGGTTCGTCCTGGGCGCCGCGGTCCTCGGGCCGCTAGCGGGCGGTCTGGTCGGGGCCACTGCGAGCTGGGCGAGCGAGGGCGGCTGGTGGCCGGGGCTGGTCCTGCAGTGGTGGGCGGGGGACGGAATCGCGGTGCTGGTGATCGGCGGCACGTTGCTGCTGTGGGCGCAGCGGCGGGCACTGGTGTCCTCGCGGTGGCTTGAACTGGTGCTCGTGGTCCTGCTCACGGCTGGACTTTCCGTCGTGGCGTTCCGCTTCGGCGACGTGGCCGGCCTGCTGTTCTTGCCGATCCTGGCGTGGGCGGCGCTCCGGCTACGTGACCTGGGCGTAGTTCTTACTGGAGCGGCGTTTGCGGCGGTGGCCAACTACATGACGGCGGCCGGGTACGGCGAGTTCGCTCATCTGGGGTTGCCGTCTCCAGCTTCGGTGGCCGTCACGCAGGCGTACATCGCCCTGGTCGTCCTGGTCGGCTGGGTGCTGGCTCAGGAAGTCGCGGGCCGGATGTCGGCGGTGCAGGACCGGGACAGCGCACGGCTGGAGCGAGCGATAGCCGAGGCCCGCCGGGAGGCCGCGGAGCTGGGCGCGGTGCTCGCCGATGCCGCCACGGCCAACGCCGTCGGCGACCAGGTGTCTGCCGCGGTCCGCGCCCGGCTGAACGCGGCGCAGGTGGTGATCAGCGTGCTGGCCGCCGACGGACGCCGGTTCGAGCCGCTCACGGGGGGTGACGCTGCCGCGCAGGTGGCGGTCATGTCGGAGGAGTGGGCGATCGATTCCGACGCGCCGGGGCCGCGCGCGGTCCGGGACCGCACTCCTGTGTACTTCAGCGACCCGAAGGCGGCGGACGCGGGGATCGGGTCCGTGGCCGCGCTTCCGTTGCTCACCGAGGTCGGCGCCCTTGGCTATCTCGGCGTCCGGTGGGCCGGGCCGCGGGATGCGACAACTGCGGAGCGTGAGTATCTGCGGACCATGGCCGAGACGACGAGCCGTGCCCTGGAACGGGCCCGGCTCCGGCAGGCCGAGCGGCGCGAGCACGCGCGGGTCGAGACACTTGCCGACCTCACCAGGCTGCTCGCCGCGGCGCTGCCCCCCGAGGCGGTCGGGGAGGTGGTGGCCGATTGCCTCTGCGCGGCCGCCGGCGGCGCCGACGCGCTGTGCCTCGGCGTCATCAGCCAGGACGGCCGGCGGCTGGTATGGATCACCACAGCCGGCTACGCCGGGGAGATCCGCGAACAGTTCTCGGAC
>JBAUAY010000195.1:0-5289 GCA_049676235.1 Streptosporangiaceae bacterium | reverse complement strand
TGCCTGGCTTCCCGGATGAACTCCGGGTCGCTGAACGCCGGTTCGGGCTGCTTGTCGAGCACGGGTTCGCCCGCCGGGCCGAAGAAGCCGAGGCCGGCCCCGTCGACGTTGCGGTGGCTCTGCGCCTGCAGCGAATCGGGGGCGTCCAGCAGCCAGAATGTCGCCTTGACCCGGGCCTGGCCCGCGGTCAGCCCGAACAAGCGGCACATACTGCCTCCTGACTCCGGCGTCCTGCCGCCGAACCTACCCCAGGCCGGGACGATGACGCCTGTCTCCCCGAGACATGACGTCCGCATCGCTGGGTAGACTTCGCGGCCCAGGGCCCAGTGGCCGCAGACCGGGAGGGTGGAGATGGTTGAGCCAGATATCGAGAGCAACAGCCCGGCGCTGACCGAGGCAGCCCGCGAACTACAGTCCGCCCAGCACGACGCGCAGGTCGCCTTCGACTGCATCGCCTTGGGTGAACTCGACCGGGCCCACACCCACGCGCTGACCGCCCGGGTCGCGGCGGACGCGGCGGTGACCGCGCTGGCGGCGGTGCTCGGCCAGGCGGGGCAGGCTTAGCCGAGGGCGAGCGCTGCCGGGCCGGCGCCTTAGCCCAGTGCTCTAGCCCAGTGCCTCTAGCCCAGTGCCTTGAGCAGGGCTTTCATCCAGGGGCCGAGATCGTCCGGCGTCCGGGCCGAGATGAGGTTGCCGTCGACCACGGTGGCCTCGTCCACCCAGTCGGTGCCCGCGTTGACCATGTCGTCGCGGATGGCGCCCACGCTGGTGGCCCGGCGCCCCTTGAGGATCCTGGCCGAGATCGGCACCCAGCCGGCGTGGCAGATGAAGGCGATCGGCTTCTTCGCGTCGTCGAACGCCCGTACCAGGTCCAGCACGGTTTCCGAGCGCCGCAGCTTGTCAGGCGCGTAGCCGCCCGGGATAACCAGGGCGTCGAAGTCGCCCTCGGCCACCTGGTCCACGGTGGTGTCCACCGGCACCGGCCCGTGGCCCTTCTTGCCTCGCACCGGGTGGTCATGCAGCCCGGCCACGGTCACCTCGACGTCCTCCTCGGCCAACCGGTACAGCGGGTAAAGCAACTCCATGTCCTCGAAGTCGTCGGCGGCCAGGAGCAGGACCTTACGCTGTGCGAGCACCATGAAACCGACCATACCCACCGGTGCAAGCCCGTAGCGCCCAGGCTCGGCGGTAGCGTTTGCCTAGGTCAACGCATTCGATGACGTTCATCCGATTCCTTTCCGTTAGTTACCTGTTACGTTAGGACAGGGCGACGGGGCGTGGCATACAGCCGAGCGGCGTATCAGGTGGATCTAGGTACACCTCGGTTCGGGGTCCAGCGTCACTGCCAGCCCGGGTGCCTTCCTGGCAGACTGGACGAAGGGCGACACCCTGGTGCAGGAGGCGAGCGATGAGTGCGGGACATACCCTGGACACCCCGGGGATCCCAGGCACCCCGGAGACCCTGCCGGGCAAGCCACAGACGTCGGCCATTCCCGAGGCCCCGAGCGCTCTGGGGATCCGCGGCTTCCCGGAGACTCTGGGCATGTCGAAGGCCCAAGAGGACCCCGTAGCATCGGAAATCCCGTGGGCATCGCTCCGGGATCGGGCCCGTATGGGCATCGCCGCTGTCGGCCACGGGGCGGTGTTCTTCGTGCTCACGCTGGCAGGACTTGGCTTGCTCCTGCTGGTTCTGGCCTTGACGCTCCCCGGACCCGGCCTCGTCGCCTACGGCCTCGGGCAGCATCACAACGATAGAGGGTTGGCGCTGGCCCTGGCACTCCCCGCGCTCGGCGTCAGCGTGCTCCTGATATCGCGCCTACTGCTGGTCATACGCCGGCTAGCCAGCCTGACCAGGCGGCTGGTCAGCCACTGGTGCGGCGTGCCCATTGCCGATCCGTATCTGCCGCGGCCGGGGGCTGACGGCCGAAAGGGCGGCCTGCGCCGTTGGCTGGGATGGCTGCTGACCGACCAGGCGACCTGGCGGGACCTGCTGTGGGTGACCGTGAACGGATGCGTGGGCTGGATCCTGACCGCCCTGCCCGCCGGGCTCCTGGCGCTCGGCGCTCTCGGCCTGATCGCGCCCTTCGCCTCGCTGGAAGTCCGCCTGCTGGCCATCGGGGCCGCGGCCGTCGGGCTGTGGGGGAGTCCGTGGCTGCTGCGCGGCTACGGCCTGCTGGCCAGCTCGATGCTGGCGCCAGTCGGGAAAGCCGAGCTGGTGCAACGGGTCCAGCAGCTGTCGCAGACCCGCACCGAGGCCCTTGACACCGGGGCCGCCGAAATCCGCCGGATCGAGCGAGACCTGCACGACGGAGCGCAGGCTCGGCTGGTCGCCATGGGCATGACCCTGGACGCGGCGGGCCAGATCATCGACACCAATCCGGCCGCCGCCCGGGCGCTGCTCATCGAGGCCCGCGACGCTTCGGTCAAGGCGCTGGCCGAACTGCGCGACCTGGTCCGCGGCATCCACCCGCCAGTGCTGGCCGACCGCGGCCTGGCCGAGGCGATCCGGGCGCTGGCCCTGGACAGCCCGATGCGGATCCACCTGGCCAGCGACGCCGACGGCCGCCCGCCGGCCCCGGTAGAGTCAGCGGCCTACTTCGCGGTCAGCGAGCTGCTGGCCAACGTGTCCAAGCACGCCGAAGCCCGGCAGACCTGGATCGACATCAGGCACTCCGGCGGGATGCTGCGGGTCGGCGTCACCGACAACGGCCACGGCGGCGCTGACCCGGCTCGCGGCAGCGGACTGCGCGGGATCGAGCGGCGGCTGGCCCCGTTCGACGGCGTGCTCGCCGTCAGCAGCCCGCCGGGCGGCCCGACCGCGGTCACCATGGAGATCCCGTGCGCGTGGTCATCGCCGAAGACCTCTTCCTGCTGAGGGACGGCCTAGCGCGCATGCTCCAGGCCCACGGGCTGGAGATCGCCGCGGCCGTCGACAACGGGGCCGACCTGCTCGCCGCGGTCACCTCGGAGAAGCCGGACGTGGCCATAGTGGACGTCCGGCTGCCGCCCACGTTCACCGACGAGGGCATCCGGGCCGCGCTGGCGGCGCGGCGCGAGGTGCCCGGCCTGCCGGTGCTCGTGCTCTCCCAGTACGTCGAGCAGCTGTACGCCCGCGAGCTGCTGGCCAGCGGTAGCGGGGGCATCGGGTACCTGCTCAAGGACCGGGTGTTCGACAGCGCCCAGTTCGTCGACGCCGTCCGCCGGGTCGCCGCTGGCGGCACCGCGATGGACCCGGAAGTGATCGCGCGCTTGTTCGCCCGTAACACCGGCAACGGCAGCCTGGCCGCATTGAGCCCGCGCGAACGCGAGGTACTCGCCCTGATGGCCGAGGGCCGGTCCAACGCCGCCATCGCCCAGCGAATGGTGATCACCGAACGCGCCGTGGCCAAGCACACGGCGTCCATCTTCCTCCGGCTGGACCTGCAGCCCTCCGACGACGACAACCGGCGAGTGCTCGCCGTCATCGCCTACCTGGGCGGCTCATAACCGCCGCGGCGCGGCCGGGACTCGGCCGGCCGCCGGTTTGTCTGCAGTTTCGGGTGCTATCACCCCCGAAACTGCAGACATATAGTCCCGCTCTTGCGATGTGCCGAACCGTGGGCGGCCGCCCAGGATGCATAACCTCTCCCGAGCTGGGCAGTGGAAGCTGCGCGCGCACCAGCCGTAGATCAGGGGGTTGTCAGATGACCACGGAACCGCAGCCCACACCCGTGGGCCCGGGTCCCGGGGACCTCGCTCCGGGCCGCCCGCCGCCGACCACACCGGGGCAGGCCGCGCCCCCGCCGACCACGCCAGCCCAGACCGCACCAGCCCAGACCGGACCAGCCCAGACCGGACCGGCTCAGACCGCACCAGCACTGCCCCAGCACAAGATCAGGCGCACCAGGATCAGCGGGCTGTGGGTCTCGGTCGGCTTCTTCGCCGTCGTGCTGCTGCTCCTGCTGATCTTCATCCTGCAGAACGGCACGAAGGTAGACATCTCTTACATGGGCGCGCACGGTCACCTCCCGCTCGGCGTGGCCCTGCTGCTCTCGGCCGTCTGCGGCGTGCTCCTGGTCGTGCTGGCCGGTGCGGCGCGCATCAGCCAGCTGCGGACCGTGGCCCGGCGGCACCGGCGCGCCGACGCCAAACGCGTCACGACGACCCAGGCCGCCGAGGGACCGGTCGGCTCTACCCGCTAAAGGACCCTGGCGATGCGCCGCACCGCCTCGCGCAGCTGATCAGGGGTGTGCGCCGCATATCCCAGAACGATCCCAGGTACCCCCGGCCGGTGACGGTGCCAGGACAGCGCATGGACGAGGACCCCGGCCCGCATGATCGCCTCGGCCAGGTCCGTGTCCGGGCCCGTCCGCCCGGGGAACGTGATGAGCAGGTGAAGTCCGGCCGCGATGCCCTGGACGCGGGCCGCGGGCAGGTGCTCGTGCAGCGCGCGGAGCAGGGCGTCGCGTCGGCTCCGCTGCCGATTGCGGACCAGCCGGATGTGCTGCTCGAGCTCGCCGCTCGCGATCAGCCGGGCCAGCACGAGCTGCGGCAGCGCGGGGCTGCCCAGGTCGCTGGCGTGCTTGGCCTCGACCAGGTCGGCGTGCAGCCGGCTAGGCGGGATCAGCCAGCCCAGCCGCATGCCGGGGGCCAGCGTCTTGGACGTGCTGCCCGCGTAGGCGACCAGGCCGGGCGCTGAGGCCTGCAGCGCCGGGACCGGCGCCCGGTCGTAGCGGTACTCCGCGTCATAGTCGTCCTCGATGATCAGGGCATCGGCCGCGGCGGCCCAGTCCATGAGGTCGCGGCGGCGCCGCGGGGCCAGCACGACTCCGGTGGGGAACTGGTGCGCGGGCGTGAGCAGTGCGGCCCGTAGGCCGCCGCGGGCCAGGTCATCGACCTGTAGCCCGTGCTCGTCCACCGGGACAGGCACTGGGCGCAGGCCCCAGTAGGCCAGCTCGTCGCGGGCCCCGCGGGACCCGGGGTCTTCGACCGCGATCTCGCCAACCGCCCGGGCCCGCAGCACCTGGGCCAGCAGGGCGAGGGCCTGGGCCACCCCGGTGACGACGAGGATGTCGTCCGGGTCGGCGCGCAGCCCGCGGGTCCGCGCGAGCCAGCCCGCGAGCTCCGTCCGCAGCCACTGGCTGCCGCGGGGATCGCCGTAGCCGAGGTCGGCCACGCTGGCCTGCTCGAGCACCAGCTTTTCGGCGCGCAGCCAGGCGACGCGCGGAAACCCGGACAGGTCAGGCACGCCGGGGGACAGGTCGATCTCCGCCCGCGCCCGCCAGCGCTGCGGCAGTAGCGCGAGATCAG
>JBAUAY010000194.1:0-3802 GCA_049676235.1 Streptosporangiaceae bacterium | reverse complement strand
CCGAGGCGGCCAGCGGCGAAGAGGCCGGCAAGGAGGATCGGTGGAGGACGCCGAAGTTGTGCTCAGGCGGGCACCGCTTTTCGATGGGCTCGACGAAGAAAGCGCACGGGCGCTCCGGCGGCAGATGTCAGATGTCAAATTGTCGCGCGGCGAGCACCTCTTCCTGGAAGGGCAGGACGGGGACCGTTTGTACGTCGTGCTCGACGGCAAGATGAAGCTCACCCGGGCAGCGACCGACGGCCGGGAGAACCTGCTCAGTGTGCTGGGACCGGGTGAGATGTTCGGTGAGCTGTCCCTGTTCGACCCGCGCCCGAGGACCTCGACGGCGAGCGCCGTCACCGACGCGACGGTCGCGGCGCTGGCCCACGACGCGCTGCGCCCCTGGCTGCTCGAGCGGCCGGAGGTCTCCATGCACATGCTGCAGGCGCTGGCCAGGCGGCTGCGGCGGACCAACGACGTGATGGCCGACCTCATCTTCACCGACGTCCCGGGCCGCGTAGCCAAGAACCTGCTCGACCTGGCCGACAGGTTCGGCGAGCAGGAAGGCGACGGGCTGCACGTCCATCACGACCTGACCCAGGAGGAACTGGCTCAGCTGGTCGGGGCGTCCAGGGAGACGGTCAACAAGGCGCTGGCCGACTTCGCCGCCCGCGGCTGGCTGCAGATCTCGGCCCGTTCGGTGCTCATCCTGGACGCCGAGCGCCTGCGCAAACGCGCACGCTAGGGCTCGTCAAGGTAGTCGAGTTGGGCGCGGACCGACCACTCGGCGGCCGGCCAGACCGATCGGTCGACGTCGGTATAGATCATGGCCACGATCTCGGCGGGCGTCTTCGCGCCCGCGGCGAGGGCCGACCGGACCTGGTCCAGCCGTTCCGCCCGGTGCGACAGGTAATAGTCGAGCGTCCCGAGCGGGTCCGCGAGCATCGGACCGTGCCCGGGCAGCAGCAGGCCGACCCCCTGGGCTTCGGCCAGGTCCCGTAGCTGGCTGAGCGTCCGCAGGTAGTCACCGAGGTTCCCGTCGGCGGCAATGACCGTGGTACCGCGGCCGAGCACGGTATCGCCGGTGAACAGGGCGCCGTCCGCGGGCAGCAGCAGGCATACCGAGTCGGCGGAGTGGCCCGGGGTCGCTACCACCCGGAGCTCGCAGCCGGCCGCAGTGATCACGTCGCCGTCCGCGAGCCCTTCCGGTCCCAGCCGGCGCGCGGGATCGGCCGCCTGCACCGGCGCCCCGGTCAGCCCGGCCAGCCCCGCCGCCCCGGCGGAATGATCCAGGTGGCCGTGCGTCAGCAGGATCTTCGCCACCCGCCGGTCGCCCGCGACCGCCTCGGCGTATACCCGGCGCAGGTGCCCCTCGTCGTCGGGTCCGGGGTCCACCACGACGACGGAGGGTGAGCCGGGCTCGGCGATCAGCCAGGTGTTGGTGCCGTCCAGCGTCATCGGCGAGGGGTTGGGCGCCAGCAGGCAGGTCGCCCGCGGCGTGTGGAACTGGTCGATGTCCACTGTGCCTCCTGTTCGCTTCCGGAGCCCCACCCGCCTCCCCATTCCCCCTTCACTGCGCCCCTTCAGCTCACGGCTGCTCTTCACCAGGCGGCGGCATGGCCAGCCGGGCCTGACCGTCTTCGACGATCACCTTGGGCAGACGCGGCGTGATGACCGGGCGGCGGGCCATGATGCCGGCCACGTCGTGATGTCCGGCGAGTTCGCCCAGCGTCACCGCGGTCGGCGGCAGCAGCGTGATCTCTCCGGCGTGCGCGGCCGCGAGCGCCGCGGCGGGGACCAGCCACGTTCCCGACTCGGACTCTCCCGGATCCGCATGATCCCCAAAACCCTCTGGTGCCGCCGTGGCCGTCTGCCCGGGCGGCAGGGCGGCGGCGAAGAACCAGGTGTCGAAGCGGCGGGGCGAGGCCTCGGGCGTGATCCACCGGGCCCAGGGGGTAAGCAGGTCGGCGCGCAGCACCAGGCCGCGGCGGCCAAGCACCTCGCCCAGCGACGCCGAGCCGGTCAGCAGGGCGTGCCTATCCGCGGCCAGGGCGGCGCTGTCACGGACCAGATCCGCGGGCGAGGAGTTTGCTAGTCCAGCCAGCAGCACGCCCGATTCTTCGAACGTCTCCCTGACCGCCGCGCAGACCAGGGACCTGGCGCGGTCCGGCGGCACGTCGAGCAGGCGCCCGAAATCGGCCGGGTCCGGTCCCGTCCACCTGACGCTCTCGTCGGCGTCGCACGCGTCGACCGAGCCGCCGGGGAACACGTACGCCCCCGGCGCGAACTCGAGTTCCGCGATACGCCGCAACAGGAACGTCTCGACGCCGGAGGCGGCTTGGCGGAGCAGGATCACGGTGGCGGCGTCGCGGGGGACGGCCGGCGATAGCTGGCCGTCCGAGATCTGGCGAGCCCGCTCGGCGAGCTTGCCCGGCACCGCCACGCCCGATCTCGCTATCCGGGGCTCGTTCATCGCTGCTGATTCACTGCTGCTGATTCACTGGCCGCTCAGTCGCGGACTTCGGCGATCAGCTCGACTTCCACCGGCGCGTTCAGCGGCAGCTCGGCGACGCCGATGGCGCTGCGGGAGTGCTTGCCATCCTCGCCGAACACCTCGATGAGCAGCTCGCTCGCCCCGTTGATCACCTGCGCCTGACCGCCGAAGCCCGGCGCGCTGGCTACGAATCCGGTGACCTTCACGATGCGCCGGATCGCCTCGAGGCCGCCGGCCGCGGACGCGGCGGCGGCGAGCGCGTTCAGCGCGCAGGTGCGGGCCATCCCGGCCGCGTCCTGCGCGCTGACCTCATCGCCCACCTTGCCGACGGCGGGCAGTTTCCCGTTCACCATCGGCAGCTGGCCCGAGGTGTACACGTACCTGCCGGTCCGCACGGCCGGCACGTACGCGGCGACCGGGGGCACTACCGGCGGCAGCGTCAGCCCGAGCGCGGCCAGCCGCTCCGCCGCGCCGCTCATGATTTCTCTCGTTTCAGGTACGCGACCAGCTGCTCGGAGTTGGGGCCGGGTATCACCGCCACCAGCTCCCATCCGTCGTCGCCCCAGTTGTCCAGGATCTGCTTGGTCGCGTGCACGAGCAACGGCACCGTCGCGTACTCCCACTTTGGCATGGACCGACCTTACGCCCTGTCCCGTGTGACACCGTCAGGGGCGGTGACCTCACGCACCTCAGGAGCAACGGCGGCCTCTACCTCGGGCACGGGCGGAATCGACGACTCCTCGAGTTCGGGCACCGGGACGTGGGAGATGGCCGCCTCCGCCGCCGCCACCTCGGCGTCGCCGTAGTCCTCAAGCTCGCGGGCCGGCTCGGACTCGGGGGCGGCCGGGCCGGGCGCCATCTTCTCGAAGAACCTGAGCAGCTCGACGGGTACCGGCATGACCAGCGTGCTGTTCTTCTCGCCGGCCACTTCGACCACGGTCTGCAGCAGCCGCAGCTGCAGCGCGGCCGGGTCGCGCGCCATCACGTTGGCCGCGGCGGCCAGCCGCTTGGACGCCTGGTACTCACCGTCGGCGGTGATGATCCTCGCGCGCCGTTCCCGCTCCGCCTCGGCCTGCCGGGACATGGACCGCTTCATCTGCTCCGGCAGCGACACGTCCTTGAGCTCCACCCGCTCGACCCGGATGCCCCACGGACCCTCGGTCGGCTCGTCAATGATCCGCCGCAACTCCCGGTTCACCGTTTCCCGCTCGGCCAGCAGCTGGTCCATCTCGGACTGGCCGATGATCGACCGCAGCGAGGTCTGCGCCTGCTGGGAGATGGCGAACATGTAGTTCTGCACGTTCACGGTGGCCTTGATCGGGTCCACCA
>JBAUAY010000193.1:0-3023 GCA_049676235.1 Streptosporangiaceae bacterium | reverse complement strand
GAGGGTCGGCGTCCAGGGGATCGGCGTCCAGGGGATCGGCGTCCGGAGGATCGGCCTCCGCAGGATCGGGCCCGGCCGGATCCGGGACGGCCGGCAGCCGCCGGACCATGGGCACCCGGGGAACCAGGGGATCGCGGCGTACCAGCGGACGGTCGGCGCGGGGCCGTCTGGGCGCGGGGCTGGTGGAGATCCCGCCGGTGCCCTACCGCGACCCGGCCAGCGCGGTGCTCGCCAATCCGCAGGTGCCGGAGAGCCGGCGCTTTTGCGCCGGCTGCGAGCAGCCGGTCGGGCGCGGCCGGGACGGCCGGGCGGGAATGACGGAAGGGTTCTGCCGGAACTGCGGCACCCGGTTCTCGTTCAGCCCGAAGCTGGCGGCGGGGGAGCTGGTGGCCGGGCAGTACGAGGTGCTCGGCTGCCTCGCCTTCGGCGGGCTCGGCTGGATCTACCTGGCCAGGGACCGCAACGTCAGCGACCGCTGGGTCGTGCTGAAGGGCTTGCTGAACGCCGGGGATGCGGATGCCATGGCGGCGGCGGTCGCCGAGCGTCAGTTCCTGGCCCAGGTGGAACACCCGAATATCGTCAGGATTTACAACTTCGTCCAGCACGCGGACGGCCGCACGGGGGAGTCGGCCGGGTACATCGTGATGGAGTACGTGGGCGGTAAGTCGCTCAAGCAGATCTTGCAGGATGCGCGGGCCGCTGGCGGTTCGGTGCCGGTGGCGCACGCGATCGCGTACGCCATCGAGGTGCTTCCCGCCCTGGGGTACCTGCATGACCGGGGGCTGGTGTACTGCGATTTCAAGCCGGATAACGTCATCCAGACCGAGGAACAGCTCAAGCTCATCGACATGGGCGGGGTGCGCGGGGTCGACGGCGACGGGCCGATCTACGGGACCGTCGGGTACCAGGCGCCAGAGATCGGGACCGACGGGCCTTCGGTGTCGTCGGACCTGTTCACGGTCGGGCGGGCGCTGGCCGTGCTCACCTTCGAGTTCAAGGGCTACCAGAACTCCTACAAGTTCACCTTCCCGGACGGGGTGCCGCTGCTCGAGCAGCAGGAGTCGTTTGCCCGGCTGCTGCGCCGGGCCACCGATGCTGATCCGGATCGGCGTTTCGGCTCCGCGGGCGAGATGGCCGAACAGCTCACCGGCGTGCTGCGCGAGGTGCTCGCCGTGGCGGACGGCACGCCCAGGCCCGCGTTCTCGACCGTGTTTACCCCCGAGCTCCAGGCGATCGGGACCGGGGACGACGCCGCGGGGACGGCCCTGGCCGCGCCGTCCGCTGCGGAGATCATCGCGGGAATACCGATGCCGCAGGTGGACCGGGCCGATCACGCCGTCGGCTACCTGGCCACGTTCGCCGGGCTCGAATCCGGTCAGCGAGCGGCCGCGCTGTCCCGGGCCGTCTCGGGCGACCCGTCGGTGCCGGCCGAGGTGGCGGCGTCCGCCGAGACGCGCCTGGCGCTTGCGCGCGCCCAGCTCGACGTCGGCGACTATGACGGGGCCGGAGTCACGCTGGCCGAACTGGCCGCCGAGGATCCGTCCGACTGGCGGATCGCCTGGACCGACGGCCTGCGCTGGCTCGCGGCCGGCGCCGCCGGTGCCGCAGGCGGTGCCACCGTCGCGCGGAACGCGTTCAACGTCGTGTATGACGAGCTGCCCGGTGAGCTCGTGCCGAAGCTCGCGCTGGCCTTCGCGGCCGAGGCCGCTGGCGACGCCGCGTCGGCCGGCCGGTATTTCCGGCTTGTCTGGACGGTAGACCGGTCGTGCATCAGCGCGGCGTTCGGCCTGGCGCGAGCCTGCCTGGCGGCGGATGACCGGCCGGGCGCGATCGCGGCGCTCGCGGCGGTGCCCGACACGTCCAGCCATCACGCGGCGGCACAGATCGCCGCGGTCCGGATCCTGGTGTCGTCCAGCGTGAACGTCGACGACTTGCGGCAGGCCGATGGCCGCCTGGGTCGGCTGACCCTGGACGAGGTGCGTCGCCAGCAGCTCACCGTGGAGATCCTGCGCGCCGCGCTCGGCTGGGCCAGCTCCGGGCAGGCCACCGCGTCCGGGCGGCAGGCTTCTGCCGACGGCCTCATCCTCGGCTGCGAACCGAACGAGCGCGCGCTGCGCTTCGGCCTGGAACGCGGTTACCGGGCGCTGGCCCGGCTGACGTCGGACCGCAGCCGCCGGATCGAGCTGGTCGACATGGCCAATACGATCCGGCCGAAGACGTGGTCATGACGGCGAACCCAGTGCGGACGTGCCGATGCTGACCAGGGACCAGGCCGGCGCCGCGGTCAAGGCCGCGGTCGCCGAGCGCGACGCCATCCAGGCCAACCTGCTCGAGCTGGACTCCAGCTTCGGCAAGCAGCTGCTGGCCGGGGCCCGGCTCACCGGGGACACCAAACGGCGCTGGGACACGACGGCAGCCATGCTGGCCACCCTCTGGCAGCTCTACTCGGCCTACTCAGCCGTGGTCGACCAGGCCGCCGAGGCGACCGCCAGGCACCTCGGCACCAGGGAGCTTGCGACGCTCAGCGCCCTGCTCACCGGGCGTTCGGTGCAGCTGGCCTCGGGCCCTGCCCCGCTGGCCGGCCGCGATCTGGCCGACTCCGGCCGCGAGGACCTGACCCTGGCCACGGCGGTGGCCCGGATGCGCGGTGCGTTCGGCACCGTGACCGAGGTGGTCGCCGCCGCGGAGCAGGTATGGACCGAGGTCGCGGGCCGCCTGGACGCGGCCGGCGCCGAGCTGGCCCGGGTTACGTCGCTGGCCGCGACGCTCGGGGACGAGGCGCTGACCGGCAACCTGGCCGCGGTCCAGGGCAAGCTGACTCGGCTGCGCGACACGCTGAACTCTGACCCGCTGGCCCTGTGGCTCGGTCATTCGGGGTCGAGCGGGCCAGGGCAGGGCCGCGCCGCGGTCGATACCTCAGGAGCGGACCGGCTGCATGAAGAAGTCGCCGCCGCCGCGGCCCGGGTCGACGAACTCGTCCGGGTGCGGGACGGCGCCCGCCAGCGTATCGCCGGGGTGACAGC
>JBAUAY010000192.1:0-3067 GCA_049676235.1 Streptosporangiaceae bacterium | reverse complement strand
GGTCACCGCCGGCCTGCCGGGCCTGCGCCCGCACCCGGCCCAGCGCGGCCAGGGCGCTGCAGTCGATGTACTCCAGGGCGGCCAGATCGATGATGATCCGCGGGTTGCCAGCCGCGGCCGCCGTGAGCGCCGCCATGACGCTCGCGGCATCTACGATGTCAAGTTCCCCGTGCAGCGCGGCGATGACGTGACCGCCGTACTCGCGGGTGCTCAGGCTGGCAGTGACCATGGCGGCTCCTCCATGCTCCGGCAGCACGGCAGGGTCTAGGCCAGGCGGCTATCTCATCAGCTTCCATCCCGGATGTTACGCCCCCTTCCGGCAGAAGTCCCGTCCTGCCGGGATCCCGCAGCCTGCCGTCCCGGCTGCCCGGCCAGCCGGGCCGAAGCGCAGCAACACACGGCGCGGGCAATACCCCGGCGCCCTGCCCGGTTACCGCGGCCCGCGCTCACCGCGCCTGCAGGCTCATCCGCAGTATCACCGTGGTGCCGCCGGCCCCGGCCCGGATCCCGGCCTCATCGCAGACAGCCGCGCCAGCGCAAGGCCCATCCCCCCGCTCAGGCCTCCTCGGCATCGATGCCGGCGCGTAGGCCGCCCAGACCCGCGAGCTTCCCGGCCGCGGCGACCAGCCCTCCGCGGTAGCAGGCCATCCCTGCGTCGGGGCCTTCGGCGCCGCCACTGAGACCGAAGCGCCCCTAGCCGTCCAGTAGGGCACACCCAGATCAGCCGATTCTGTGTGCCTGCACCGCTGCATCCGGGTCGGCGGGGGCGCAGGTGACGGTGATGGTGTGCGTGCTGGCGACCGCCTTGCTGTTGCCGGGCACGGCATAGTAAGCGCAGTGCTCGCGCACCACGCTTGCCAGCCATCTGCCCTGGTCGGGGACGGGCTGATGGCGGCGCTGCATGAGCTCGCCTTGAGCTCGTGCAGCTTGGCGCGCATCCGCTTGGATATCCTGACCCGCCACAGCCCGAAGCGCCCGTCCCTGGTCTTCCCCGCAGATATGCGTGAAGCTCAGGAAGTCGAACGTCTCCGGCTTGCCCAGGTCGTGCCTTCCGCCGCCGGGCGGCGTGCCGCCCGAACTCGATCAGCCGTTTGCCCTCGTGCAGGTCCAGGCCGAACTTCGCGAACCGCTTGATGCTGGCCTGCTGACCACGGCCGCCCCGGCACGCAGCGCGATCACCACCCCGGACGGGCCAGCATTGGTGCGGCGGCAGTCGCGGCACCTGATCCGGGACCGGTACGCGTCGCTGCGGACGGTGGCGGGGTGCCGGGGACAGGCCGTCGTCGTCGCGGCTGGTGCCGTGCTCGGCGGCGATGTTCCGGGCGGCTTCTCGCGTAGGCCGGTCCACGATCGCGGCGTGGACGGCTCGGGTGACCACAGCCACTGAACCGCCGGCATGGTGATGTGGTGCCCGTTGCGGGTCCGGCGGCCCTAGAGCAGATGCCCGGTGTACTTGGGGGTTGCCGAGCAGGGCGTGGACGCTCTGGGTGGTCCATCCGCTCCCGGCGCGGGCGGGGTCGGCGATGGTGGGCATGCCCAGCGTGCCGGCTGTGCGCCAGGTGAAGATCGGGGAGACGATGCGGGCGCGGGCCGGGTCGAGGGGACGTGATCCGCGAGGGCTTCGACGTGTACATCGGTCCTGAAAGGGCCGCGTCGCAGCTGACATGGTACGAATCTGAAGTCGTGTCCGGGCTGCTTCAGGCCGGAGCCTACGCGCGCACGCTGATCAAAGCTGACAACCCTGGAGTTGGACGAGGAGGAGATCAGCCGGGGCGTTGAGGCTGGCTGACCGGTCTGGCTGATGGCATCTTCGGTGCCAGGCACATACACGCCGCGGCGTGTATGTGCCTGGCTGGACAATGCCAGGCGAGACGGCAAGCACTGCGGCAGGAGGTGGCGACTGTGGTGACGAACCCCGCGCCGGATCAGAAGCCTGCCGCGCGGAGTCGGACGCCCGCCGCGCCGGATCAGGTGCCTGCCGCGCGGAATCAGGTGCCTGCCACGGCGGATCAGAAGCCGGGCGAGCGGCGGCCGGTGGCCATGACTCCCTACGCGATCGCGGTCGCCTTGTTCGCCGCCTTCGTGGTCGGCGGCATCCTCGCCAAGGCCGTCCCGCTGTGGCTGGTCGCTGTGATCGGTCTCGCCATCGGGGCCGCCGTCTTCGTCTTCGTGGACCGCTACCCGCGGTTGCCCCGGAGCCGGTAGTGCCCCGCCCAGCCGATCCTGGCCGGAGGAGGCCGGGTCTTGCTCGTCCCCGAACCTCGACGTAATTCCCGCGCCCGGACCCGGCTGCCCCGGCAGGAAAGGTTGGGAGACCCTCAAAAGAATGACAGATCGGTGAGAAGAACCCGGCCGGCAAATCGCTGAGAAATTCAGGGAGCGGCGTCAGCCCGTGAAGGCTGAGCCCGTGCCCTGCCTCCGCACGCTCGAAAGGGCCTATTGCTGGCTGCGGAATGCCCTATACGAGCCAGAAAAGGGGTACCGTAAAAGTGTTGCTCCGGACCCCGGCAGCTGCACCCGCGATATCTGCGGAGGCAGCGGCAGGACCGGAATTTTTTTTTGCTCGTACACGGCCCGGTGCCGGCAAGACGCCACGTCCGAAGGACGGTGAGAACCCCCGGGAGAACCTCTTCTCCCCACCGCGATCTCCCCAGCATGACCGACCACCGCGTACGTCACCTGATCACTGACTGAAGGAGTCGGTTATGGGCATCATCGCATGGATCGTTCTGGGCCTGGGCGCAGGCCTGCTCGCCAATATGGTGATCCCCGGCAGAAGATCACAGGGCCTCATCTTGACCTGCGTGATCGGCATCGCCGGGGCGCTGGGCGGCGGCTGGGCAGCCACCCGCCTGTTCCACGTCCACACCCTGCACGGGTTCTTCAACCTGTCCACCTGGCTCACCGCCATCGCCGGCGCTGCCGTCCTGCTGCTCATCTTCCACCTGATCAGCGGGCGGTCCAGCGGTTCCAGCCGGTCCCGCCGTTCCGGCCTGTTCGCGCACCGCTGAGCACCGCCAGCACGGTGCCACCGCAAACGGCACAGCCGTGCCGGCCCGCCCAGCCG
>JBAUAY010000191.1:0-5583 GCA_049676235.1 Streptosporangiaceae bacterium | reverse complement strand
CGTCCACCGTCCCTTCGCCGCCGTCGGCCACCGGGATGGTGACCAGCTCCGCCCCGGGGCGCACGGCCCGCAGGCCGGCGGTGATCGCGGCGGCCACCTGAGCGGCGGACAGCGATCCCTTGAACTTGTCCGGCGCGATGACGATCCGCATCGTCAGTCCAGCATGGCGACGACCGCGGTCGGCGCGTCCTCGTGATGCGCCGCCAGGTCCTCGAATTCGACCACGTTATCCAGTTCGGTCCCCATGGAGATGTTGGTGACCCGCTCCAGGATGACCTCGACCACGACCGGCACCCGGTACTCGGCCATCAGCTTCTTGGCCTCTTCGAGCGCGGGCCCGATCTCGGTCGGCTCGGTTACCCGCAGTGCCTTGCAGCCGAGCCCTTCGGCCACCTTGACGTGGTCGACGCCGTAGCCGTTGACCTCGGGCGCGTTGACGTTGTCGAAGGACAGTTGCACGCAGTAGTCCATGTCGAAGCCGCGCTGCGACTGCCTGATCAGGCCCAGGTAGGCGTTGTTCACCAGCACGTGGATGTACGGCAGGTTGAACTGCGCGCCCACCGCCAGCTCCTCGATCATGAACTGGAAGTCGTAGTCGCCGGACAGGGCCACCACGGGCGTATCCGGGTCCGCGACACAGACGCCGAGCGCGGCCGGCGTGGTCCAGCCCAGCGGGCCCGCCTGGCCGGCGTTGATCCAGTGCCGCGGCCGGTAGACGTGCAGGAACTGCGCCGCGGCGATCTGCGACAGGCCGATCGTGCTGACGTACCGCGTTTCCGGGCCGAACGCGCGGTTCATCTCCTCGTACACCCGCTGCGGCTTGATCGGCACGTTGTCGAAGTGGGTGCGCCGTTGCATGGTCGCACGCCGCTGGCGGCACTCGGCGACCCACGCGGTGCGGTCGGCGATCCGCCCGGCGGCCTTGCGTTCGGCGGCGACGTCGACGAACAGAGCCAGCGCGGTCCCGGCGTCGGAGACGATCCCGTAGTCGGGGGCGAAGACCCGCCCGATCTGGGTCGGCTCGATGTCCACGTGCACGAACGTCCGGCCCGCGGTGTACGTGGCCAGGCCGCCGGTGTGCCGGTTCGCCCACCGGTTGCCGATGCCGAGCACGAAGTCCGAGGCCAGCACGGTGGCGTTGCCGTACCGGTGCGCCGTCTGCAGGCCGGCCATCCCCGCCATCAGCGGGTGGTCGTCGGGCAGCGCGCCCCAGCCCATCAGCGTGGGCACCACCGGCGTGCCGGCCAGTTCGGCGAACTCGGTGAGCAGGCTGGCCGCGTCGGCGTTGATGATGCCACCGCCGGCCACGATAATCGGCCGCTCCGCGGCGGCCAGCATGTCCAGCGCCTTCTCGATCTGGGCCCGGGTGGCCGCCGGCTTGTACACCGGCAGCGGCTGGTAGGTGTCCGGATCGAAGTCGATCTCGGCTAGTTGCACGTCGAAGGGGAGGTCGATCAGCACCGGGCCGGGCCGCCCCGAGCGCATCAGGTGGAACGCCTGCGCCAACGCGCCGGGCACCTGGGCCGGCTCGAGCACGGTCATCGCCATCTTGGTCAGCGGCCCGGCGATGGCGGCGATGTCGACCGCCTGGAAATCCTCCTTGTGCAGCCGGGCCACCGGCGCCTGGCCGGTGATGCACAGGATCGGGATCGAGTCAGCCGAGGCCGAGTACAGCCCGGTCACCATGTCGGTGCCGGCCGGCCCCGAGGTGCCGACGCACACGCCGATATTGCCCGAACGGGCCCGCGTATAGCCCTCGGCCATGTGTGACGCGCCTTCGACGTGACGGGCCAGGGTGTGCGTGAGCCCTCCGTCGCGGCGCATCGCGTCGTAGAACGGGTTGATGGCCGCGCCGGGCAGCCCGAACACGTGCGTGACCCCCTCCTGGCGCAAGATCGCGACCGCGGCGTCCGCAGCTTTCATGCGTGGCATGTTCCTACTCCTGTCGTTCCTGGCGCCCGGAGAGCTGCATGACCAGCTTCAGCAGCGCCGAATGGTCTAGGCCGCCGTCGCCCTGCGCCTTCAGCGAGGCGACGAGCTGCGCGGCAACCGCACCGAGTGGGATCACCACGCCGGCCTCGCGTGCGGCGGCGGTGACGATACCCATGTCCTTGTCGTGCAGTGCGATGCGGAAGCCGGGCCTGAAGTCGCGGGCCAGCATCGTGGCGCCCTTGCGCGCCAGCACCGTGCTGCCGGCCAGCCCGCCGCCCAGCACGCGCAGCGCCGCCTCGGTGTCGACCCCGTAGGCCTCGAGGAACACGATGGCCTCGGCCAGCAGCTCGAGGTGGCCGGCCACCATGAGCTGGTTCGCGGCCTTGACCGTCTGGCCGGACCCGGCGGGCCCGACGTGCACGATGGTCTTGCCCACCGCGTCGAACACCGGCGCCGCGGCCTCGAAGTCCTCGGCGGCGCCGCCGACCATGATCGACAGGACGCCCTCGATCGCGCCCTGCTCGCCACCGGATACCGGCGCGTCGAGCACCCGGAATCCGCGCTTGGCGCCCTCGGCGGCCAGCGCGGCGGCTATGTCCGGCCGGATGCTGGAGAAGTCGATGATCAGCGCACCGGCCCGCGCGTGGCCGAACACGCCGTCCTCGCCCGCCAGGACCTTCTGCACGTCGGGGGAGTCGGGCACCATAGTGGCCACCACGTCGGCGTCCCGCACGGCCTCGGCGATGCTCGCGGCGCCGCGGCCGCCTGCCGCCGCCAGCTGCTCCACCCGGGCCGGGCTGCGGTTGTACCCGGTGACCTCGAAGCCCGCCTTGACCAGGTTGGCGGCCATCGGCGCGCCCATGATGCCCAGCCCGATGAATGCGATCCGCGTGCTCATGATTGCTCCTTCTCTACAGGCCCGGCCCGGCGATCCCTGGGCAGCCAGGCCAGGCTCGCCTCGGTCGTCCCGGTGGGCTTGTACTCCAGGCTTACCCAGCCGCGGTAGCCGCGGTCCGCCAGCGCGGCCAGGTACCTATCCAGGTCGAGCTGGCCGCTGCCCGGCTCGCCCCGGCCGGGCGCGTCGGCGATCTGCACGTGCGCGACGACCCCGGCGTGCGCGGCGATCGCGGCGTCGATGTCGTCGCCGTTGCTGGCCAGGTGATACAGGTCGCACAGGAAGCCGACGTTGGGGGCACCCGCCGCGCGGGCGCGCTGGACGATGGCCACCGCGTCATCGGCCGTGCGCAGCGGATAGGGCTTGGGCCCGCTCACCGGCTCGATCAGCACCGTGCCGCCGAAGGAGGCCACGGCCTTGGCCGCCAGCCCGATGCTCTCCGCCGCCAGCTCGTCCTGGGCGTCCGGGTTCACCCCGTCGACCCGGTTCCCGTACAGCGCGTTGAAGCCACGCACGCCCAGCCGCTCGCCGATGCCGGCCACCACGTCGATGTTGTCCCGGAATTCCCGGCCGCGGCCGGGAATCGACAGCACGCCGCAGTCCGGGCCGGCTAGGTCGCCGGCGAAGAAGTTCAGCCCCACCAGCGCCACGCCGGCCTCCTCGATCGCCGCGACGAACGCGTCGACCTTGTGGTCGGCAGGCACCGGCGTCGGGAACGGCCACCAGAACTCGACCGCCCCGAACCCCGCGGCGCGGGCCGCGGCCGGGCGCCGGAGCAGCGGCTCCTCGGTGAACAGCAGCGAGCAGTTGGCCAGGTAAGGAAGCAAGTGATCTGACATTTTCCGTATCCTGAAAGTATTTTTCCACTTCTTGGATTAAGACTAGACCGCGGCCGGCCTCCCCGTCAACCACCCGCCTCGGCGCGAACCGGGCCGCCACTCCGGAGGATTCTGTTATGCGAATTGTTTCTTCTGTATTATGGAATACGTGAACGATTCGATCCAGGACACCGGGCTGGCGGTCGCCAGTCACGACGGCCCCGGTCCCGACGGAGCCGTACGCCCCGCCGCCTCGGGCGGCGTGCAATCCATTGAGCGGGCCTTCGACCTGCTCGAGATGCTGGCCGGTGCGGGCGGGGCGCTCGGCCTCTCCGAGCTTGCCACCGTCTCGGGCCTCCCGCTGCCCACTGTGCACCGGCTGATGCGCACGCTGGTCCACCGGGGCTACGTCCGGCAGGAGGCTTCGCGGCGGTACGCGCTGGGCTCGCGGCTGATCTGGCTCGGCGAGACCTCCAGCCGCATGCTGGGGACGTGGCTGCGGCCGTTCCTGGCCCAGTTGGTCCGGCTCACCGGGGAGACCGCGAATATGGCCATGCTCGACGGCGACGAGGTCGTCTATATCGCGCAGGTGCCCAGCCCGCACCAGATGCGGATGTTCACTGAGCCGGGCCGCAGGGTCCAACCGCACTGCACCGCGGTCGGCAAGGCCCTGCTCGCGCAGCTTCCGCCCGGCGAGGCACGCGCGCTGCTCGAGCGGAGCGGTATGCCGGCCTACACTCCCGCCACCATCACCGATCCGGACTTGCTGCTCGCGCACCTCGAGGTGATCCGCAAGCAGGGTTACGCCGTCGACGAGGGCGAACAGGAGGTCGGCGTGCGCTGCTTCGCGGTGGCGGTGCCCGACGCGCCGGGCTCCCTGGCCATCTCCACGTCCGGGCCCCAGGCGCGGATGACCGACGACGCCGCGGCCCGCATCGTGCCCGCGCTCAGGCGCACCGCCAGCGAAATATCCCAGATCATAGCCGCCGAGGGCGCGGGCTGAGCCAAACCCAGCCCGAGCCGTAGCATCCCGATGGCAGGTCCGATGACGGGTTCGCCCGCCATAACTGGACCTGCCATCTCTGGATAAGAGCGCAAACTCAGGACCGGGACACTAGCTGCCAGCCCGGTCTTTCCCGACCTCGACGCCGTCATCGGGGACGTTCACCGCGACCGCGCCCTCGCGCACCGCGAGTTCCACCGCAGACTCGGTGCCCCTGCGCCGCCACGACCAGTGGTTGAACACGATGTTCAGGGTGAAGACCACGATCACCGTGGAGGTGATGCTGGACCCGAAGATGACCTGGAAGTTGCTGGGGAAGTGCTCGTAGAAGCTCGGCGCCACGGCCGGGAGCAGGCCCGCCGCCAGCGACACCGCCACGATCAGCAGGTTGTTGTTGCCCTCGAAATTCACCTTGTGCAGGGTCTGGATGCCGACCGCCGTGACCATCGCGAACATCACGGTCGCAGCGCCGCCGATGACCGGTCCCGGCACGCTGGCGACCACCTGGCCGATCTTCGGCAGCAGCCCGAGCAGGAGCAGCATGACACCGCAGGTGGTGACCACCCACCGGCTGCGCACCCGGGTCAGCCCGACCAGGCCGACGTTCTCCGCGAAGGCGGTGTCGGGGAAGGAGTTCAGGAATCCGGCCAGCACCGCCGACAGGCCGTCGGTGGCCAGGCCGCGGGCCAGGTCGGAGGGCGAGAGCTTCTTGTCGACCATCTCGGCGACGGCCAGCATGTCGGCGGTTGACTCGGTGTAGGTCACCAGCATGACGATGCACATCGAGATGATCGCCGCCGCCTCGAACCTCGGGTGGCCGAACCGGAAGAACCCGCTGAAGCCGACCCACTTGGCGGCGCTCGCGCTGGAGAAGTTCAGCAGGTGCATCGGCCAGGCCACCAGCGTCCCGATCGCGATGGAAAGCAGCACGGCGA
>JBAUAY010000190.1:0-9335 GCA_049676235.1 Streptosporangiaceae bacterium | reverse complement strand
CGTTCTCGATCATTCGGTCGATCGCATGCCTGCGGGCGTCTTCGAGAACCACCGTGAACTGCGAAACCTCGCCTTGGCGCAGCGACGAAATCCCGCCGGCGACGGTCTTGCTGAAGCCCATCGCCCGCACCACCAGACCAAACGTGATGCCGAGATTCCGTTCCACCACCATGCCCGGCAGCTCGAACGCAGTGGTGACAGGAAAAGCAGCAGCCGTGGACTCCGGGGTGCCTGCCCTACTCGTCGTATCGGTCATGCAGGGCAGTACACCGCCGCCGCGCGCGCCGTGTCAATGAGCCGCGCCCCGGACGTCCGCTGTCGGCCCTACGGGTCGGCTCCGGCGTCAGGCTTCCCTTCGCGCGTAGGTTGCCCGGGCTCTCTTACCTGTCAGGTTCGGGGAGGTGCGGAGCGGGCCATCTTCATCTCCATATAGCCGCCAGCGAATTGCAACGGCGCATCCACCAGGAACCACGCTGCCAACCCGTAGCATTTGCGTCGATCTTGGCGAGTTTCCGCCTGACGACCGAGAGAGAGCAGTACGAGGCCGAGGGCGAGAGTAAAGCCGCCGGCAGCAAAGCGCACGCTCGCCACGGCACGGAGGTGCCGGTACTCCCATGGCAACATCGTCCGTCTCATGAGGGACTGCAAGGAAGTGGTGCTGTCATCTGGCGCGTGCATCCGGATGCCTCCTGCCACCTGCGGTGCCGGCTGCCCAGCACATATCAAATTGATATCATATTAATGCGCGGGTCGTCAAGAGCGGCACTCGCCGTCAAGCTCGGCAGACCCGACGGGGTGCTGGTGAACCTGGCGGATATGTCGGCGAAGCCAGTCCGCGATGTGACTGGAGTACGGGCGCCCTCGCGGCGCAAGATCGCGCCCTTCTCACCCGTCCCCGCGCATCGTGGGCGGCCAGGGACCTCCAGCTCGTCGCCGGCGGTGAAACTCCGCCGGCGGGCCCGGTCGGGCACCTCCAGATCCGGACGTTCCTGCTCGCCAGTCATCCGTCCAGCATCGCTGGCCACCACGGCTCGGTCGAGCACGGCCAAAGTCATCTCGGAAATCTGTCTCCATCCCGCCTCGGGGAGATCAGTGATTACTGAGGGGCGTGTGCCTCACGACAGCTGGTGCCGCGTCAAGTAACGTTCGCCCGGTTGCTTGACCGTGCGAGCGGCGTGCCTTGCCGTCACCTCAGCCGGCTCGATGCTCCATCGACCCGGTCATAGCCGGCTCGATGCTCCATCGTTCCGGTCGGCCAGCCATTATAGGGCCATCCCTAGGGTCACGCCAGGCCCGGCAGATGTCTGCTCTTCGCCTGTGGGCGCGTCTATGCAGTCGGGCTCGCCGGGCTGATGTATCACAACCGACGTGATGCGCTCTGTACATGTAGATGCGATGCACGGACTGCAGCATAGTAGCCATACCGATTACTAGATGCCGTACATGGATCACCATTCACATGACAATCCGAAATCGGACACGTCGAGGGGAAAACGAGATGAGTTCTGGCGCTTACGCACTTTTCGTGGACCAGCCTGCTGGTGGCGGGGGAGGTGCGGCGATTCAGCGGGTCATCCCGCTGGTTCCGGTCTCTCACGGAGGAGCGATTAGCTTCAACAACGGCTGGCTGTCCCTAGCCTACGATAACTTCGGGAGCGGACCGGCAACGGTTGATGTTAGCGTCCGCGTTATCACCGGATCGTCCACGGTCCGGCTGGCCACGACCGTTTCGATCCCAGTGGGGCGAACGGTAATTACCCAGATTATGTCAGGCGACCACGCGGCGTCCTTGACAGTCACCGGGCCGGCCGGAGCGCGTCCTGCCCTCACGGCGCTCGTGGAGTTCGACGACTAACTCGGCCGGGTTGCGCGGGCCTGCAAGCGCAGGGCGCGCAACCCAGCAGGCAGTGACGGTAATTCCCCGGTTTGCAGCCCGATAGGGCATCCAACGGGCATGCGCTTACTTCGGGGGACCATCTGTTGCGTAGGAATACGCACATCGTCCGGCGCCACCATCGTGGGCCGTGCCCTGGGCCGATATTCGGAAAATGTCGTGGACTGCGCTGAACTTTGACCCACCCGAGTCTGCGATTGCAGGACGGCTCAGCGCAGCTCCTGGATGCGGACCAGGTTGCCCGCGGGATCGCGGAATGCGCAGTCGCGAATCCCGTACGGCTGCTCGGTCGGCTCCTGGACGACATCGGCTCCGCCGGCCTGCACCTTCTCGAAGGTGCCATTGAGGTCGGCGGTGGCCAGCAGGATCCAGCCGTAGGTGCCCTTGGCCATCATCTCGACGACGGTGCGGCGCTCGTCGTCGGTGACCCCAGGGTCGGCGGCCGGCGGCGCCAGGAGGATGGACGTGCTGGGCTGGCCGACGGGGCCGACCGTGATCCAGCGCATCTTGCCTTTTCCGACGTCGCCGCGGACCTCGAAGCCGAGGATGTCGCGATAGAAGGCCAGGGAGGCGTCCGGATCGTCGTGCGGGAGGAAGCTCGCGTGAATGGTGATGTCCATGGCGGTCAGGCTAGTTGCGGCTCGGTGACTCGCGCTTCTCGATTCCTGATTGGTCTGGTCACCTGTTTCGCCACACACGACGGAATCCCGGCCGCAGCGACCGCCGCCTGGCGTTGGTAGGCGCTGGGTGGCACACCGACCAACTCGGTGAAGCGAGTGCTGAAGGTGCCCAGCGACGAGCAGCCAACCGCGAAACAGACCTCGGTGACGCTGAGGTCACTCCGACGCAGCATCGCCATCGCACGCTCGATGCGACGCGTCATCAGATAAGCGTACGGCGACTCGCCGTAGGCAAGCCGGAACTGGCGGCTGAGGTGCCCGGCTGACATGTACGCGCCGCGGGCGAGCGCCTCGACATCCAGGGGCTGCGCGTACTCCCGGTCGATCCGGTCCCGAACGCGACGCAGTCGCGCGAGGTCGCTCAGGCGCTGTGCCGTGGTGAGTGCGCGCATCCGCGAGGGGTGACACATGAGAGAACTCCTTTCATCGATGTCCGCGAGCACCTGGACTACATGCCGCTGTGGTGCAGTTGTGCCGCGACATCCGGCTCAGACGATGCGGTCTCCCACGCGAAGCCGTCCGGGTCGGTGAAGAGTCCGGCATCGCTGCCAATCATGAGCCGGTGCGATCCGGTGCCGTCGGGAGAGATGCCAGCGTCCTTGGCGAGGGCAAGACGTCCGTAGAGCGCCAGTTTGACGGGACTCGACGGAGTGGCGAACTCGACGTACTTGCGGCCAAAGCTCTTCGCCACGGCGAGGCCGTGGTCAACGTAGAACCGCTTGCTGGCGGCCACGTCCGCGACTCCCAGCAGGAGCACGATCTGGTCGATCTGCCGAGTGGCCGGGCCCGTGTCCTTCTTCGCCGAGGTTGCGACCTTCCAGATCGTCCCGTCCGGGGCTCGTACGACGCCGCCGTAGCCCCAGAACGACTTCACGGCCGGCTTCAGCGGCGAGGCGCCGGCGTTGAGGGCGGCTCCGATGAGGCCGTTGACGGTGGCTGGCTGGGACACCGTGAGCGACAGCGTGAACCCACGGAAGCCGGTTGTCGGTGCCTCCGAGGCCCGCAGGCGTACCTGAGGGCCCAAACCGAAGGCGGCGGTGTAGAAGCGGCTAGCGGCGGTGGGGTCGGACACCTCAAGGGTGACGGATTTGATGGAAGCCATGGCGATCAGGCTAGTTGCGGCTCCGTGACTCGCGCTTCTCGAATCCTGATCGGTCTGGTCACCTGTTTGCCACGCATGCCGTCTTCGCCGGGCCCCGGAGGACTCGGCCAAGACCATCGAGCGGTGAGGAGGACCGAATCAGTGCGGCGTGCCCTGAGGCGATGTGCGGTGATCATCTCCCTGGGTGCTGCGCCGGGCCGTGACGAGAGCCGCGACTATGCTAGCGCGAATCGGTCGCCCGAGTCGTTCATAAGTGGCCTGGTATTCACGCTCAAGGGATTGACGTTGGTCCGGTGAAAGCCGAGCGTAAAACGACATCGTACGAACGAGAGCATTGAGCTCGTCAGGAGTGTGCTCGGTGAGCTTTGGCATGACTGCCACCTGAACATCACCGAACAAGCGGTCGGCATAATCTTGCCCTATGTCGTAGCTGCCGAGCCAGGCCCATACTTCTGAGACGTTACCACGGCGTTGCTCCACCCCAGCGAGCGTGGCGTCGAGGTCCCTGTAGGTCGGCCAATTAGCGGCAATGTCAGGGGCGACCTTTCTTATGGCCGCGAGTGCTGCTTCCTGATCTCGCTTGCTACGCGGCTCCTCAAGTCCGCAGTACTGCACGAGGGCGAGCGTTCCGCCGGGAACAAGTACGTCAGCGGTCTTCTGCCAACTAACCTTAGGGTCAACCCAGTGAAACGCGGAGGCAGCGAACACGGCCTGAAACTGCTCGCGGGGGAGCAATGCATCCTCAAACTGAGCGTTCACAAATTCCACCTCTCCAGCACCTTCCAGGTTCTGCCTGGCCAGTGCTATGAGGCTCTTGCCCGGTTCGAGTGCTGTGACGTGCAGGCCACGAGCGACCAGGCCACGCGTCAGTTGGCCGCTTCCGCACCCGACCTCAAGCACATGATCACCGCCCCCGATCCCTGCGACCCGACAAGCTTGGTCGACGAGTTCGTCAGGATAAGTCGGACGGTGGCGGTCGTACTCAGCCGCCATCTCATCAAAAACCTTGCCGTAACGACGTGCAGTAGATTCTGGTAGCCGTGTCATTCATTGGCCTTCGTTCATGTTCGTTACTGGGAGCATCCGATCTGCTCAGGCCCTGGCACCATAGCCGCCCAGGGACGGCTCGAGCAGGTCAAAGGCCTCACGGGCGGTCGCCGCGAGCACCTGGCAGGTCTCGTCGCGCGGCTGGCCGGCCAGGATGCGCCTGGCGCCTTCGGCGAATAGCACCCGGTGAACCGACGCGAGCTGGGCCGCCACGATCCGCTGCTGCGGGTCGTCCACGCCGGTTTCGGCGGCGATAGCGTCGCCGAGGGCCTGCTCGCGCATGTCTTCGATCTCCCGGCCCCGGCTGGTGAGCACATGGCTGTTGCGGACCATCCGGGCGAACGTCGCGGTGGGCGGGCCGAGGGTGACGTCGCCCGCGGCGATCCGCTCGGCGAAGTCACGGCGGATCGCCGCGAGCAGGCTCTCGCCGGGCGCGCGCGCGGCGGCGGCATCGGCCAGGCTGCGGATGATCACCTCGGCCCGGTCGAAGACCAGGTCCTCCTTGCGCGGGAAGTAGTTCGTCACGGTCATCTTCGACACCCCGGCCGCGTCGGCGACCTGGGAGATCGTCACCTCGTCGAAGCCCTTGGCCGCGAACATCTCCATCGCGATGCCGGAGATGGCCCGCCTGGCCTCCTGCTTGCGGCGCTCCCGCAGTCCCGCGGTCATGCTGTCACGCTAGCACCAAATTATGACGGATAAAAAATTAGGCTTGACATAAATTTATGTCAGACCTAACGTGAGCCGTGACTACCGAGAGAGGGGCACCAGATCATGAGCACCGTACCTACCGCGGCTCCCGGCGCTCTCGGCGCGCCCGCCTCGGGGCGGGTCCCGGCGGCGGACGGACACGGCTGGCGTGCGGTCTCCATCGTGCTCGTCGGCGCTTTCATGGCGCTGCTCGACACCACGATCGTGACCGTCGCGCTGCCCACGATCAGGACCGGCCTGCATGCCTCGCCCGCCACTTTGGTGTGGGTCGTCTCCGCCTACGCGCTCGCCTACGGCCTCACCCTGGTTCCAGCAGGCCGGGCCGGCGACCGGTTCGGTCACAAGCCGTTGTTCCTCATCGGCCTGACCATCTTCACGCTGGCCAGCGCGGCCTGCGGGCTGTCGCAGAGCCAGGGCGAGATCGTCGCCGCCCGCGCGATCCAGGGCATTGGAGCCGGGATCTTCTACCCGGCCATCGCCGCGACCATCCAGTTGTCGTTCACCGGGTCCCAGCGATCGAAGGCGTTCAGCGCCCTCGGCGCCACCATCGGCGTGTCCATCGCGCTCGGGCCGGTGCTGGGCGGCCTGATCATCGCGGGCGCGGGTACCCACGCCGGCTGGCGCTGGGTGTTCCTGGTGAACTTGTTCATCGGCGCGGCCGCGCTGCCGATGGCCGCCTGGCAGTTGCCCCGCGCGCGATCGCGCATCCGCCGCCAGTTCGACCCGGTCGGGCTGTGCCTGCTGTCCGCCGGGCTGCTCCTGCTGCTCATCCCGCTGGTGGAAGGTGAGCAGGCGGGATGGCCTGCCTGGTGCTACGCGTGTTTCGGCGGCTGCGTGGTCGCGTTCGCGCTGCTCGCATGGTGGGAGGTGCGCGCCGAGCGGCGCGGTGAGGACCCGCTGCTCAAGCCGAGCCTGCTGGCTCAGCCGTCGTTCTCTGCGGGGGCGATCTTCGCCGTCGTCTATTTCGCCGGGTTCACCAGCGTGTTCTTCACCATCTCGATCCTGTGGCAGGAAGGGCTGGCCCGCAGTGCCCTGATGACCGGGCTGGTCGTCGTGCCGTTCTCGTTCGGCAGCCTGGTATCCGCGGCGATCAGCGACAAGCTGTCGGCCAGGATGGGCCGGATGGTCCTAGTCACCGGCTGCGCGATGGTGGGAATCGGGCTCGCCCTGGCGGCTGTGGTGGTTCACCTGACCGCTCCGGTCCCAGGCGGCTGGTATCTCGCTGGCCCACTGCTGTTCGCCGGGCTCGGCAGCGGGATGGTGATCGCCCCGAACCAGGACTTCGTGCTGGCCCGGGTGCCCAGGCAGGAGGCGGGCACGGCCAGCGCCATCCTCGGCACCGCCCAGCGGGCGGGCAGCGCCATCGGCATCGCGGTCATCGGCACGGTGCTGTTCGGCACCCTGCACGTCCGTCCCGAACCGAACGGCGTCGCCTCCGCGTTCAGCCACAGCGCGCAGCTCGCCCTGCTGGCCAACGTGGCGATCCTCGTCCTCGCTCTCATCCTCGTGATGGCCCTACCGCGGCAAATCCTCAGCCGCAAGCCGTAGCCTGCATCCACGATCTGAATGGGTGCCGCCCCTGCCGCCGCGGGAGCGGCTTAGCGCAGGCTTCCGGTCGCCCTGACGAGGCTGTAGATTCCCAGGCCCGTGAGCGCTACCGCGCCGACCAGGCGAACCCAGCGCACCGGAACGCGCTCCAGCAACTTGGCGCCGCCGAACACAGCTAGCGCCGACACGGCCCACAGTGCCGCCAGGGCTGCTACGCCGATGATCAGAGGGTCGTTGTAGCGGGCAACGAAATTGGCGGTCGTGATCTGGGTAACGTCCCCCCATTCGCCGATAAACACCACCGTGAAGCTTGTGGCAAATACCCGCAGGAAGCTCGGGGCTGGCGCTCCCAACCGTGCGGCATCTGGCCCGGGCTCGTTTTCGTCCTCCGAAGCGGACTGCAGCATCCAGATCGCCCCGCCCAGGAACAACCCCGCGGTGACGAAATCGGTCACAGACTTCGGCGCCAGAGTGAGCAGTCCGCCCGCCCCGACGGCCAGGGCGACGTGCACGGCAAAGGCTGCGGCGACGCCCAGCCAGACATGGGCCGGCCGGTAGCGCGTGCCCAGCACCAGCGAAGCAAACAAGGATTTATCTGGCAGCTCCGCAACGAAGGTCAAGGCGCATACAGTCACCAGCAACAACAAGCTAGACATCAGGCTGAGCCTCTCCGGTTCAGCCCGCTCCAGCAGGTACCAAAAGGACCCCCGCCAGAATGAGCTGAACTCATCGGCGAAGGTCTCATTCACCCCGTCTTCGGGGCCTGACGACCGGGTGCGATCACGCACCAGCATGTCGATCAGCCAGCGAGGAACTACTCCCCTTCAGGTCTCAGTTTAAGACACACCCCCCGGCGCCTGCCGCACGGGCTCCACCAACGTGGCAGGGCACCCGGGGGAAATCCTGCCAGAGGCACCGACCCGAGGGGCATCAACCGCAGCCCGGTCGATGACCCAGACCAGGACTCGACCCCGCAGATGCGCGCCGAGGGCTGACCGGCTCTGCGGTGACGGTCACGCGGCTGGCCTGCCGGTCCCCGGGACGTCGAACTTGTAGGCCAGCCCGGCCTGCGGCTGGAGCACGCGGAGCGGGCCGTGGCCGGTCCAGTAGCCCACCTGGAAGTAAAGCCCGTCCGTGGCGACGATCCACAATCCCGAGCCATCCACGGACCAGCGCGCGCACACGACGTCGCTGGAGCCCGCCGGGAGTGCTCCCAAGACGGCGGGAAGCGTGGCGACCGGTATCGGGCCGCCCGGAACCCTGATCAGCTTGCGGGCGCTGAGGTCGGCGACGTAGACGTAGGTGCCCGTGATCGCGCCCTGGTGATTGGTGGTGTCCAGCGGCAGGGCAAGGCGCTGGCCTGCCGGATCGAAGCCGGACGTGTCGCCGGAATCGATGACGGCGTGCGGCGGCAGGGCGATCTGCGTGTCCGGACCGCCTTGGACGTCGGTGACGTGCAGCGGGCAATCAACCGGGCAGGCCGCAGCTTGCCAGGCCACCTGGTCCGCGTCAGTACCGGCGATGATCGCGTTCGCCGGGATGCCGGTACGTTCGGCGCGGCCGTCCACAGGGTCCATGAGCGCTAGCTTCTGGTCAGGACCCTGGACGAGCAAGCCACGGACGGTGGCCGCCACCAGCGCCTGGTTGTTCAGGCGGCGGACCGCGGACAGGCGGCGGCCGTCCTCATCGGCAAGCCACGCCGGGCTGCCGGCCGGCCCGTTGCCCCACGGCGGCCCGGCCTGCTCGACCCAGATATCGCGATGATCCGGCGCTAGCGCCATGTAGTTCGCCCGGGCGATGATCCGCGGGGGACCGGCCCCTGACGCATTGACGGGGACGAACAGTACGTCTCCGATATCCGGGAGGCCGGCTGAGCCGTGGCTGTAAATAAGCACGACGACGCCGCCGGCCACCGAGAGGATCTGTTGCACCGCGGGATCGGGGCCGAGCGGATTCCGGACATTTCCGGCGTCCGGCAAGACGCTGGTCAGGGACGTCGGTGCCTGCTCCCGGACATTCAGCAGCCGCAGCTCCTCACCGCCCAGAAACAGCAGAGTCCCAGGCGCGCCGCCCGGCCGCAAGGGTGTTCCGTGCAGCATCGACGGTGCGGCCAGGGCTACGGGTGACGGCGAGGCCTGCGGCTTCCGGGGCGGCACAGGGCCGGAAGGGCCAGAGATCAGGTGGAAGGCGATACCGCCGGCGATGAGCACCGCCGCCGCCACGCCGGCCAGTAGCCGCCAGGGCACCGCTCGGCCGTGATCGGGATCACGACCCCCGGTGATGACGTCAAAGACCGGCTCATCAGGCATAACGCCAACGTACCCGCGCGGCCCTGGTTCAGCGGGGTCGGCCC
>JBAUAY010000189.1:0-1718 GCA_049676235.1 Streptosporangiaceae bacterium | reverse complement strand
GCCCGACCTGGTGCCGCACCGGGACGCGGCGGCCAACGCCGGGCGCAGCGCCCTGCTGGTCGCCGCGCTGACGCAACTGCCTGCCGAGCCGCCGGAGACATCGGGCGTGCTGCTCGCCGCGACCCGGGACTGGCTGCACCAGGACTACCGGTCGGCGGCGATGCCGGAAACCAGCGCTCTGGTCGGTCGGCTGCGGGAGGCCGGCATCCCCGCCGTCGTGTCCGGGGCGGGCCCGTCCGTGCTGGCGCTGCTGAGCGGCCAGAAAAAGTCTGATTGTCGTTACCACCTGGACAGCTTGGGTTCAATCGTGAGAGAAACGGGTATCGCATGGCATATAAGCTCGCTAGACGTCGAGCGGCGAGGTGCGCGTATCCTGCGCCCGGGGTCCCAGCTGGGGTACTGACGCGGGAAACGAGCGGCCAATCCGTCCGGCCGGGCACGTGGCGGCACATCCAGGCCACGACATCGATCCTGGACCTGTGCACGCTGGGCGCCCGAGGCTGCTAGCGGGCCTCTTGGGACCGTTGCCTCTTCTTCCGCGACACGGACGGCTGCGAAGGAATGCCGTGAGTCCTCATGGTGTTAGGCTTAGTGGCGCATCGGGTGCCCCGCTCTGGATTGGGTGCTCGTCGGCAAACCGGGCGCTCGCCGGTGAACTCCTTTGGGACGGTATTGTTGCCGTACCCAAGGTCTTTGACACAGGATGTCCCGTTGCCTTCTCAGCTGAGGAGCACGGCCAGCCTGCCGGGAGCGTGCGATCTGGGGACGCGGGCGAGCGGTACAGCCGCCCGGGCGCTCCCCGACTCATTTCCCTAGCTTGCGGACACATAGCGACGCACGGAGGAACGCAAGGCGTTGCGGGAATCGTGGACATTCGGCGGCTGACAGAGCAGCGCGAATCAACTCTGGCCCCAAGGGGGGCCGCTGTACCGGGTCGACGGGCCTAGCGGGTTCACCCAGGCGGCCGAGAATCATGGAAGGACCATTAGTGAGCGACACAACCGAACTCCTCGGTAGCGCGCCTGAGGACGCCCCCGTCGGTATCTCGGCGCCGTCCGCGGCCGCTGGCGGATCAGGACAGGGCGAGCCGGAGGCGTCAGGAGAAAAGGCGTCGGCGTCTAAGTCGCGCAGTCGCGGTGGCACTGGCCTTTCCTCGCTGCTCATGCCCGAGTTGCAGCGGATCGCGCAAACGATGGGCATACCGGGGGCCGGCCGGATGCGCAAGGGACAGCTCGTAGAGGCGATTGAGGCCCGGCAGGGTGGCGCGCCGCGGCAGGAGGCGGGTGCTCACCAAGGTTCGAACCAGCGTGTCGCGTCCGCGGGAGCCGACTCGACCCGCCTGCGGAAGCAGGACGCTATGGAACCAGACACACGCACGCAGCCCGGCATCGGAGACGCTGCCGCGTCAGGCCTGGGCGCCAGCGCGCGCGACGGGATCGGCGCGGACGTAGGGGGGCAGCAGCTCAGCTTCGACCAGGCGGCCCCGACCGACCGGCCGAATGGCCAGACCCAGCAGGCTCCCGCTCAGCCGGCCACCGCTCAGCAGTCCCCCGCTCATGAGGCTCCCGCTCAGCAGGCCCCCGCTCAGCAAGCCGGAGCCCAGGAGGCGGGTGGCCCACCCCAGGGCGCGCGTGAGGACGCCCAGCCGGGTTTGCGGGACGACGCCCAGCCGGGTTTGCGGGACGAGGCCGGGCCGGGCGAGACGCAGCGCGGTGACC
>JBAUAY010000188.1:0-2264 GCA_049676235.1 Streptosporangiaceae bacterium | reverse complement strand
CCCGACGCCCAAGACGGTGGACTCGCTGATGCGCCTCGACCTGCCGGCTGGCGTCGACATCGAGATCAAGCTCTGAGGAACGCACCGACATGGGCAAGCAGATCAAAGGGATCCTGGGCACCAAGCTAGGCATGACCCAGGTCTTCAACGACGCCGGGCAGATCGTGCCGGTCACGGTGGTACAGGCCGGGCCGTGCGTGGTCACCGCTGTGCGCACCCCCGGCACCGACGGGTACTCGGCCGTGCAACTCGGCTTCGGCGAGATCGATCCGCGCAAGGTGACCAAGCCGGTCAGCGGGCTGTTCGAGAAGGCCGGCCTGACCCCGCGCAGGTACCTGGCCGAGCTGCGCACCGACGACGCGTCGGAATACACGCTCGGGCAGGAAGTCACCGCCGAGGTGTTCGCCAGCGGGCAGCACGTCGACGTGACCGGCAAAAGCAAGGGCAAGGGCACGGCGGGTGTCATGAAGCGGCACGGCTTCAAGGGGCTCAGCTCCTCGCACGGGACCCAGCGCAAGCACCGCTCGCCCGGCTCCATCGGCGCGTGCGCGACCCCGGGCCGGGTGTTCAAGGGCGTGCGGATGGCGGGCCGGATGGGCGGGATGCGCACCACCGTGCAGTCGCTCACCGTGCACTCCGTCGACGCCGAACGCGGGCTGCTCCTGATCAAGGGCGCCGTGCCCGGCCCGAGCGGCCGTGTGGTGCTCGTCCGCAGCGCGGCCAGGACCCTACGGGAGGAAGTCCGATGACAGCACTCAGCGTCATCTCGCCGTCCGGCCAGGACAGCAAGACGGTGGAGCTGCCCGAGGAGATCTTCGCCGCCAAGGTGAACGTGCCACTGATTCACCAGGTCGTGGTGGCGCAGCAGGCCGCGGCCCGGCAGGGCACGCACGCCACCAAGACCCGCGGCCAGGTGCGCGGCGGCGGCAGGAAGCCGTACCGGCAGAAGGGCACCGGCCGGGCGCGGCAGGGCTCCCTGCGTGCTCCCCAGTACGCAGGCGGCGGTGTCGCCCACGGTCCGGTACCGCGTTCTTACGCGCAGCGGACGCCGAAGAAGATGAAGGCGGCCGCGCTGCGCGGCGCGCTGTCCGACCGGTTCAGCCACGGCCGGGTCCAGGTGGTCAGCGGTTTCGTCGACGGCGATGTACCCAGGACCAAGGACGCGGTGGCGGTGCTGGTCACCGCGGTCGGCACGCTGGACAGGCCGGTGCTCGTGGTCGCGCACCGCGATGACGAGATCACCTGGAAGTCCCTGAAGAACGTGCCCGGCGTGCACGTGCTCAACCAGGACCAGCTCAACACCTACGACGTGCTGGCCAGCGACCATGTGGTCTTCACCGAGCAGGCCCTGACGGCGTTCGTCACCAGGACCGGATCCTCGAAGGAGGCCAGCAAGTGAGCCGGGACAGCAACCCGAGGGACATCCTGCTGCGGCCGGTGGTCTCGGAGAAAAGCTACGGGCTGCTCGACGAGGGCAAGTACACCTTCGTCGTCGCCCCTGACGCCAACAAGACCCAGATAAGGCTCGCGGTCGAGGCCGTGTTCGGGGTCAAGGTGACCGGGGTGAACACCCTGAACCGTCCGGGCAAGCGCAGGCGTACCCGGTACGGCTGGGGGCAGCGGGCGGACACCAAGCGGGCGATCGTGACCCTCGCCGAGGGCGACAGGATCGACATATTCGGCGGCTCAGTCCGTTAAGGGAGATTCGACCAGACATGGCTATCCGTAAGTACAAGCCGACCACCCCGGGTCGGCGTGGCGCGAGCGGCTCAGACTTCTCCGAGATCACCAGAGATGAGCCGGAGAAGTCGCTGGTGCGCCCGCTGCACTCGCAGGGCGGCAGGAACGTGTACGGACGCGTCACCGCCAGGCATCAGGGCGGCGGCCACAAGCGGGCCTACCGGCTGATCGACTTCAGGCGGGCGGACAAGGACGGCGTGCCGGCCAAGGTCGCGCACGTCGAGTACGACCCGAACCGCACCGCCCGGATCGCCCTGCTGCACTACGCGGACGGGGAGAAGCGCTACATCATCTGCCCGCAGGGCCTGTCAGTGGGCGACCAGGTGGAAAGCGGCCACGGGGCCGACATCAAGCCGGGCAACGCACTGCCGTTGCGCAGCATCCCGACCGGCACCGTGGTGCACGCCATCGAGCTGCGCCCGGGGGGCGGCGCGAAGATCGCGCGGTCCGCGGGTGCGGGGGTGCAGTTGCTCGCCAAAGAGGGCAGCTACGCGCAGCTGCGGATGCCGTCCGGCGAGATCCGG
>JBAUAY010000187.1:0-4130 GCA_049676235.1 Streptosporangiaceae bacterium | reverse complement strand
TCTCCGCTGAGCCCGCGGCACGTCGCCGCGCTCGAGCAGATCCGCGGCGGCCCGCTCACCGTCGGGGAACTGGCCTCCCGGCTGGACCTGACTCTCCCCACGGTCAGCGGCGTGCTCGCCGACCTTGACCGCGCAGGCTTGGTCGAGCGACGCCCTGACCCGGCCGACCGGCGGCGCACGATCGTCCAGATCATCCCTAGCCAGGCAACCCTGATCAGCCACTGGCTCGATGGCGCCGCGACACCGCTGGCCCGCGTCCTGGACAAGCTCACCGCCGCCGAGCGGGAAGCCTTCCTCAAGGCCATGGACCTGCTCGAAACCGAGCTGTACCGGCAGGACATCGACGGCTGAACTGGCCCGCTGGCCCGGCCGTCCCCGGCGCGGTGAGACATTAATGCGCGGAGCGCGAACGCACGGGGCAGGGCTCGAATGCCTGCGCCCCGCTCGTCTCACCGCGCAGATCGAGCAGCTCTGCGCTGGCCGCAGGCCGAGTCGACGCCGGGCCCGATGCCGCGCATAAGGCGGATATCGCGCGACGGTCGCGACCAGCGGCTGTCACCATACGTAACCGCTCCTCTGGAGAGCGAGCGACGCTATCGCTGCCGAATAGGTACGTTTTGATTGCGGGTCGGCAGCACGGGGCGGCGCATCCATATCATCCAGATCTGGATCTATCCGGTGTGGCACCGTCACGCCCGGTCCCCAGGCTGGCCGGCTTCGAGGGCGTTGATCGGGGTATCGGGCTTCACCTCGCGTAGATCTTGGCGGCGGAGGTGAAGGCAGCGGGTTTGTGTCTGCCCCAGCGGGAGACCTTAACCGGAGTCGGCATAGATTGTTCCGCGAGGTGGGTCGTGCCGGCGGTCACTGGCCGGCGATCGCGGCGCGGTCGGGAAGGACAGGGCCTGACATGGCCGGGTCAGTCGCTAAGGATCGCGTCGTCTACCCGCTCGAGAAGCGGGTGATCAATCCGATTGTCATGCTCGGGCACAACCTTGGTTCCCGCCTCCAGGTGATGCCCTGCTGGAGACGACCGGGCGGCGCACCGGGCTGCCGCGTCGCACCCCGGTGTGCGACGGCTTGGACGGGGAGGTCTTCTGGCTGGTGGCCCAGCGCGGGCGCCGCGCGGACTGGGACCGCAACATCCAGGCCAATCCGCGGGTCCGGGTCAAGGTGCGCAGCGGGTCCGGCGTGGTATGGCGGGCCAGGACGGCGCGCATCCTGGACGATGACGACCCGCGCGAGCGCGGACGGCTGATCTGCCGCGGCAATCTGGCCCGGCGGCTGTGCGTGGGCGCATCAGCGGCGATGGCCACCGATCCGCTGACGGTGCGAATCGACCTTGATGCCCGGTGATTCCCAGGCGTGACCCGCCGATTTGCAAGCAGGACGACCAGAGCTTGGTGATGACGACGCAATACTCCCGGGAGCATTTCGCTTTGACGCTGCGCAGGACCGGTTTCCCGAGGCCGCCGGGGAGGCCCTGCGGGTTCCGCCCGATCCGGTCGAGGACGACCAGATCGCGGCATTCCTCGCGCCGTACGGCATCACCCTGGGCGAACTTGAGAGCCGGATAGGCGGCAGCCCCTGAGGCAGGCGGGGCACCCGGCCTCCCGCAGGTACTGCTGGCGGTCGCGTCGCGGCACGCATCTGAACCCGCCTGCCGGCTGCCTCCCGCTCCGTGTCTGCCTATCTCAGGCGCGCATCATCGCGGCCGGATTCCGCCGGCCCACGGCGGCGGCTGGATGGGCCAGCTGGCGGGGGTCGTGGTGGTAGGTGACGATGTCGGCGGTGGCCGGGGCGCCGAGGAACCGCCGCGGCCAGGTGCTGGCTGCGGCCAGCGCGTCCTCGGGGTCCAGGCCCATCTGCGGCAGCAGTGCTACCTCCCGGGGGATCGACCCGGTTACGTCGGTGCGGCCAGCACCGGCACGCCGAGCCGGACGGCCAGCGGCAGCAGTTCGGCGACCTGCGCGTGGCCCTCGGCAAACCCGCGCCGGCGCTTCGGCGTCGTGGCCGGGGAGTCGAGCATCGCGACCAGGGGGCCGACCGCGGGCGTCCAGGCGGTGCCGCGGCCGGCCATGTCCGTAACGGCGTGCTCGTCCAGCCCGGACCACCCGTCCTCGATGGAATCCACGTGGGCATGAGCGTCGGCAAGCCCGGGCAAGATGAAGGCCCCCGGAGCAGGCCGGCATCGGCGATGGGCCGGTCATAGACGGCGCCTGATGCGTCGATCCACCACGACCTGGCTCGTCGGCGAAGGGGAGCTCAACGCCGTGAAGCGCCCAGGCCCTCATCGTGTCACCGTAACAATGGGGTGTCTGAGCACGCCACAGCCAGCGGGGACGGACCAGCATCTCACGCTAGCCTGCGTCCGGCAGGCCGTCGTGGCCCCCCGTCATCGAGATGCTAGCGGCCAGGCTCGCGGGAAAATCCAGCGTCGGCGCAGGCGCTCTCGAGGCTGTCAAGTCCGAAGGCCTCCACCGGGCCGAGCGCGCCTGCGGGCCGCACGCCCTGCGCGGCCGCCCTGCCCGCCGCCCAGGCCAGCATCGGCGCGGTGAACGAGTAGGGATCCCCGCCGGTCAGGTGCACTGCGGCCAGCTTCCTGCCGTCGGCGTCGCTCGCCACGGCGACGACGTCCGAGCGGATGGTTTTTGCCGCGCTGGGCTCGGCCCTGCTGCGCTGAATCCGGCGGGCCTGCCCATCCAGGACCCGGCGCACGCCTGCCAGGTGACCCAGCGGCGCGGCCAGCGCGGAGGCGGCCTGGACAACCCTGGTGGCGCCGCCGAACCAGCCGAGATAGACATCCACATCGGTCAGCGGCGCCTGCGCGGGGGTGCCGTCCGCCCCCGCCGTCCCCGGCCGGAGCCCTGGCAGCGCGAAATGCTCCGATGAGCCGATCGAGAAGGCCTGCCGCCGCTTGCCGTCGATCCCGAACGACATGACATGCGCGGCGTTCCGCTCGCTCACGATGCGGCCGCTGCGGAACGCGTACCCAGGTTCGAGCAGGACGCCGGCCGCAGACGCGCGGGTACCCGCACTTGTCCCGCGGCCGATGTTCCCGCGCACGAAGTAGCCGACCCGCACCCGGGTCGCGGCGGGCCCGGCGGCCTGCAGCGCGAGAGCCCCCGCCAGGTTGCCCGGCACGTAGTCGTAGCCGAACGCGGTCAGCAGCACCGCGCCGGTCCGTTGCGCGCGCGGGCCGAATTCCTCGAACACCTGGCGGATGAACGGTGGTTCACCAGTGGAGTCCAGGTATACCGCGCCCGCGTCCACCGCTGCGGCCACGGCGGCCCGGCCGATCTTCACGAACGGTCCCGCGGTCGAGACCAGCACGTCGCCGACGTCGAGCAGCTGCCGCAGCGGCCCAGGCGTTTCTGTCCCCGCGACGGCCGTCTCCAGCTCCGGCCCGCCGCTTTCCTGCGAGAGCCGGGCGGCAACCGCGTCTAGCCGGCCCCGGTCACGGCCCGCAAGGACCGGGCGAGCGCCGCTCACGACCATCGCCCGCGCGGTGAGCCCCCCGGTATAGCCCGTCGCCCCGTACAGGACGATCCGACCTGGCATGGCACCAACCTACCTAGTGGTTGGCGTCGAGCCGCTCGACTAGTCGCGGGTCGAGTTGGAGTGCGAGGTTGCTGCGTGGGCCGCTCTGAGCGCAGAACCGGCGGCGCGTTCGAGCAGGTTCCACGCCGCCTGCACAGTGTCGAAGCCGCGACCTCAAGGGCCGGGTCGATCGTCTCTGCTTGTCCGGGCCTGTCACGTGAGCCCGATCGGCATCCCGCTGGCCCGCAGCCGGGCCAGCTCATCGAGCACCGTGCGGTCCTTGTTCGGCGGGTTGGCGTATTTCAGGCCGCGGATGCCGGGCGGGGCCGCGTTCCCCAGGCTAGTAACTTTACCTTCCGGATGGTAAAGTTATGGGATGCGACCAAGTTCGAGGACCCAGATTCTGCAGGCCGCGGTGCGGGTGACCGAGCGGCACGGCATCACCGCCCTGACCCTGGAGGCGGCCGCCGAGGAGGCCGGCCTGACCAAGCCCGGGCTGATGTACCACTTCCGCACCCGCGACGAGCTGCTGATGGCGATCCAGCGGCACCTGACCGAAACGTGGGAGCAGTATCTGCTCGCCGAACTGGGCA
>JBAUAY010000186.1:0-9283 GCA_049676235.1 Streptosporangiaceae bacterium | reverse complement strand
GGCCGACGTGGCCGGCGAGCCGTTCATCAGCCTGCGGCCGGCCTCGGCGCTGCGGCGGCTGACCGACGACCTGTGCGAGCAGGCCGGGTTCCGGCCCGACGTGATCTTCGAGGGCGACGACCTGTCCAACGTCCGCGGCTTCGTCGCGGCCGGCCTGGGCGTGGCCGTCGTCCCCGCGCCCCGCGCCGGATCACCGGAGGCGGTGCCGGGCCCGGTGACCTACACCGAGCTCGCGGACCCGGGCGCGGTGCGGGAGATCTTCCTGACCTGGTCCGCCGAGCGCCGCCTGCTCCCGGCCACCGACCTGTTCCGCAGGCACGTCATCCGCCGAGCCGCCGCGGGCAGGCTCCCGACCGTCTCGCAATAGCGCTACGTCCGGCCGGGCTGGATCAGCCCCGACTCATAGGCCACCACGACCGCCTGCGCCCGGTCGCGCAGGTCAAGCTTGGCCAGGATACGGGCCACGTGGGTTTTCACGGTCGTCTCGGCCACGACGAAGGCGTCCGCGATCTGCGTGTTGGACATGCCTTGGCCGAGCAGTCGCAGCACCTCGATCTCGCGCGGCGTTAGTCCGGCCAGTGCGGGCGGGATCCCATCGTGCGGTCCTGGCCGCCGGCAGAATTCCTCGATAAGCCGCAGGGTGATCGCCGGGGCAAGCAGCGTCTCGCCGGCCACGACATCGCGGATGGCGCGGGTGAGCTGGCCCCGGCGCACGTCCTTGAGCAGGAACCCGCTCGCGCCTGCCTTGAGCGCCTCGTAGACGTAGTGGTTACGGTCGAAGGTCGTCAACACCAGGACCCGCGGCGGGTCGGGCTCGGCCATCAGCCGCCGGGTGGCCTGGATGCCGTCCAGGCCGGGCATCCGGACGTCCATCAGAACGACATCCGGCCGAAGCTGACGGGCGAGCGCGACCGCCTGCTCGCCGGTGGCTGCCTCGGCGATGACCTCGATGTCGCCTTCCAGTTCGGCGATGGCGCGGAGCCCGTCGCGGACGAGCGCCTCGTCGTCGGCGACTACGACCCTGATCACCGCGGGTGGCGGCTCCGGCGGGGTCATCGGGCCGTCTCGGCTGCGGGGGCCGCGATGGGCAGCAGGGCGTGAACCATGAAGCCACCGTCGGGATGCGGTCCGACCTGGAGGTCGCCGCCGTACAGCCGGGCTCGCTGCCGCATGCCGGGCACGCCGCGTCCGCCGTGGTCGAGCACTGTTCCGCCATCCCCGTCGTCCGCCACCTGGATGTCGAGCAACTCGTCCGTGCGGCAGACGGTCACCGTGGCCCGGGCCGGGCCGGCGTGCTTGATGGTGTTGGTCAGCGCCTCCTGGACGATGCGGTAGGCGGCTAGGTCCAGGCCGGGCGGCAGCCCGGTCAGGTCGCCGCTGACCAACAGCTCGACCGGCAGGCCGGACGCCTGGAGCTGACCAGAAAGCTCCCGGAGACGGCCGAGGCCGGGGGTGGGACGGAGCATTTCCTCGCCGTCCTCGCCGTCGTCGAGTAGCTCGAGCAGCCGGCGCATCTCCGCGAGCGCCTGCCTGGCCGTGGCCTCGATGGTGGTCAGCCGGGTCCTGGCCTGCTGGGTGTCGTTCTTGTCCAGCAGGCCCAGGCCGGCCACGGCCTGCAGGACGACCAGGCTGACGGCGTGGCCCACGACGTCGTGGAGCTCGCGGGCGATGCGCGCCCGCTCGGCTGCTACGGCCGCGTGCGCCCGCTGCTCCCGGTCGCGTTCGAGCGACTCGGCCCGGTCGCTGAGCACCTCCTGGGCGTGCTGCCGACGTCGGAAGGCCCGGCCCAGGGGCCACGCCGCCGCCAGGATGAGCCAGAAAGTGACCGTCGAGCCACCGAAGTGGTACGCCGGATCACGCAGTTCGTGCACGGCCAGGCCCAGCGCCGCCAGCGGCCCCGCCGCCACCAGGGTCCGGATATCGGCGTATCTGCCCACCGAGTAGAACGCGATGAGCAGCGGCAAGAACGCGCCCAGGCCCTCGGAGGCGCCGACCGCCAGGTACTGCAGGCTGGACACCGTCACGATCCAGGCCAGCACCGCGAGCGGGAAAGGCCGGCGCCACAGCAGCGCAAGCGAGCAGGCCAGGTAGCCGAGCGCGTCGACCGGCCTGGACCCCACCATGTTCGCGATCGCCAGCTTAGGCACCCATACGTCGACCTGACCGAGCACCACCACCACGCCGGTGATCAGCACGTCGGACCGCCGCAGCCTTTCCTTCATGACCGGAAGGTAACCCCTGCTCAGTCCGCCGCGCATCCCCTGTACGACGATCCGGGTCATCCCAGGGGATGACGGCGCCGACGAGACGCCTTCGCCAGATCACCATCACGACGACGCGGATCCGCCGGCGAGCGGACGACCCCGCGGGAAGCGATCCCTAGCGTCAGCGGGAAACACCCTAGGAGGCACTCATGTCCGATCAGAAACGCCTGGCCAGCATGGCCGTCGTCCTGCTCGCCATCTTCCCGGTTACCGTGGCGCTGCTGAACCTCATTCAGCTGGACCACTACGACGTGCGCAGCGACGCCGTCAGCCTGCTCGCCCTGGGCCCTGGCGGTGCCGCCATGAACGTCGCCTTCTTCCTGCTCGGCGCGGGCATCGGCCTGGTGAACCTGGTGCTCCGCCGGTCGATCCGCACCGGCCTGGCCGGCCCGATCCTGCTCACCATCGCCGCGCTGGCCGCGTTCACCTCGGGGATCTTCCATACCAACGCCGATAACGCCCCGAGCACCACGGAAAGCGACATCCACATGATGGCCGGCATTACCGTCTTCCTGTCGATGGTCGTGGCCATGTTCGTGTTCGCCTGGCGCTTCCGGGGCGATCCGCGCTGGCGTAGCTTCGCCCGCCCCACTCTCATTTGGGCCGTGGCCGGTGCGGTCACCTTCCTCCTGATTCCCCTGGTCGGCGATCCCTGGTTCGGCCTCGCGCAGCGGCTGCAGATCGCCACCTGGCTGTCCTGGCTGCTCGTTACCAGCCTTCGCGCCCGTCACCTTGATCTCAGCGGACACGATAAGGGCCGGGACCGCGACCAGGCCTCGTCCGTAACTACGGTCGGGCCCTGATGCCCGCGCCCGTTCGGCCTAAAAGATCTTTTGGACCGAACGGTCTGGGCTCATCGCCCCGTCAACCCGTCCTGAGCTCGCTGATGACGCGGGCGAGGATGTCGATCCCCCTCGGCGATGGCCTGCTCGCATCGTGGCCTCGTCGAGGTGCGGCGGCAGCCAGGTGACCAGCCAGGTCCGTTCGGCCCGTTGCCTACCGGCCCGCCGAGTTCTCCGCCAGATCGGCGACGTAAGGCTGGCCTTCACGCCAGGCGGCGATCTGCTCGGGGCGGCCGTATTCGGTCAGGTAGTCCGCGACCCGGTCCTTGGCGTGATCCCATACCTGGACCGCCCCGACTGGTTCGGCACCGGGGTCGGCTGGGAACCGAGCGAGCGGCGCGACCATCGTCTGCAGGGCCGGGTAGACGAAGACCGCGGTCGAGCGGCGGGTCGCCGAGCCGCCCGCGACCACCCGGTGCCGACCCGGGCGCAGCCACCCGCTGGTCCACCGGGCGAGCAGCGATCCCGAGAAGACCTGCAGCGCACCCGGGATGACCGGGACACGCATCCAGTCCCCGTCGGCCGCCTAGATCTGCAGCCCTTCGTAGTCTCCCTCTTGCCCCAGGACCGTGACCGCCGAGTCGTCCGCGTGCTCGAGCAGTAGCAGCTTGTCCTCGTCCGCGGTCACCTCTGGGTACGTCCAGGTCGGGTAGTCGTTCACGGTCAGCCGCAGGTGCGGCAGGTCGCCCAGGCCGAACGTGTCCCCGGGCAGGCCCTGGGCCCCGGCGTACAGCCTGAGCATCCGGGTCGCCAGCCGCCGGGAGGCCTCGATGTACCCGAACGCAGCGTCCCTCAGTCCCGGGTCATCGGTCGGCCACACGTTGGGGTGCGCATACAGGCCGAGATAATCATCGGCCAGGCCCGCCGCACTGGCCTGCCCGACGTCGTCGAACTGGGCCACGTTGAAGCGCTCGAGTTCGAGCCGCCCGAAGTCGTCCGGCCACTGCCGCCAGCCGCGGTAGGGGTGCGGGCTGGCCAGCTTCGCCTTCTCCGCCCGCGGCCGGCCGAGCAGCCGGGCCATCCGGGCGCTTAGGTCCGTAATGAGGTCCAGCGGCACGCCGTGATTGACCACCTGGACGACGCCCAGATCCTCGGTCCCGGCCCGCACCGCGGCCAGCTGCGAGCTGTCCCCGGCCTCGGCGGCATCGAGATCGATCACCGGAATGGCGTGCGCCATGCTGTTCTCCTTCGAGACTCGGGCAGATCCCCTTCACTATCCCAAACCGGAACTACCACGCTCCGTTCCCCGAGGGCTCAGTAGGTCACCAGGGTCAGGCCGAGCTCGTATGGCCGCGGGAAACGCGCAGGCAGGCCAGCCGACGGTGAGAGCACCGCGACCGCGTCGCCGCGGCGGGGCTTGTCTGGGTAGCTGAATGTGGGCGCCATGACGGCCATCATTCCGGGCCCGGGTGCGCTGGGCTGGGAACTTCAGCGCCCGGGGGAAAACCCCCGATGAGATTCGGGGGCGAGCACCGTCGTATTTATTGCCGCTCAATCCCTACCGTAAAGGTACGGGGAACAGGGGCTAACCGGGGAAACGGGGTAGTTGAGATGACGGCCGTGGTAAGCCGGGAGCGCGCCAAGGCGACGTGCCTGACCGGAGCCGCCGGGGTGCTGATGCTCGCAATCGCCTTTGTGATGATGCTGGTCGCAGCGCCCGGCCAGGTGCACAGCCAGCCGCCCGCCGTCCAGTTCACGACGGACGTGGGCCATCAGCTCACGTCGAGAAGCGATTCGGCGACGGCGCGCGCGTGTCGGGCCGGGCCCGCGGCGGAGAGTGCCTGCGCCGAGGCGTACGTCCCATCCATGATCAGCGAAAGCTGGTCCGCGAGCAGTTCGGTTCGGGCCGTCCGGCCGCCGCTGGTCTGATCGGCGGTGAGCTGACCCAGCCGGTCCCTGACCCACGCCTTCATGGTGACCGCCGCGCGGTGCGCCGGGTGCGCCGGGTCGGGGAACTCCGCCAGGGCCATCAGGAAGGGGCAGCCCCGGCAGTGCTGCGGCTGGATCTGCTCGCCCAGCGCGTCGAACAGGGCCAGGATCTGACGGCGCGAATCCGGGCCGCCGGAGGCGGCCGCCGCGTCGAACCATTCGCGGTAGAGCAGGTCGGCCCGCTCGATGTACGCGGCGATCAGCTCGTCCTTCGAGGAAAACAGCCGGTACAAGGTGGTCGGGGCCACGTTCGTCCGCAAGAGTGAAGGAGAACTCATGATCCTGGTGACCGGGGCCACCGGCAACGTCGGCGGCGAGCTGGTGCGCGCGCTGGCCGCAGCCGGCCAGCAGGTCCGGGCCCTGACCAGAGCCGACGACCAGAAGGCGTTCGGCCCGGGTGCGCAGCAGGTCGCCGGTGACCTCAACAAGCCGGAGAGCATGCGGGCCGCCCTGGCCGGGGCGCGCGGGATGTTCCTCTACCCGGGGTACCAGGACATGGCCGGCACGCTGGCGGCGGCCAGGCAAGCGGGTATCCGGCACGTGGCCCTGCTTTCCGGCAGCTCCGCGGCCAGCGGCGACATGAGCAACGCCGTCTCCCGGTACATGATCGAGTCCGAGACCGCGGTGAGGCAATCCGGCCTGGTCTGGACGATGATCAGGTCGTTCGGCTTCATGTCCAACACCCTGCAGTGGGTCCCGCAGTTGCGGGCCGGCGACCTGGTGCGCGGCCCATTCGCCGGGGTGCCGGTCGCCGTGATCGACCCCTACGACATCGCGGCGGTGGCCGCGGCCGCCCTTACCACGGACGGACACGAAGGCCGCGTCTACACCGTGTCCGGCCCGGAGTCCCTGCGGCCCGCCGATCGGGCGCGCATCCTAGGTGAGGTGCTCGGCCGCGACCTGAGGTTCGAAGGGCAGCCCGACGACGAGGCCAGGGCGGAGATGAGCGCCAGCATGCCTGCGACGTACGTGGACGCGTTCTTCGACTTCTACGTCACGGGCACGCTGGACGAGTCGCGCCCCCGGCCGGACGTCGCGGACGTCACCGGCCGGCCGCCCCGCACGTTCCGGCAGTGGGCCCAGGCCCACGCCAGCTTGTTTCAGTCCGTCCCCGCGTAGTACTGCAGCCGCATCCACGCGGAACTTCGCGCCGGGACCGTGGGCGCGGGCGTGCCTGTCTTTCGTGGCCGTCGCCTAAGTCGTAGCCAGCGTCGAGCTACGTCGCTTTCAGGCTGACGCCGCCTGTCCAGCCTCGGCCGCCGCCAGCCAGGGACTCACGACCTCTAGCATGCCATCGGGGTTGTCGAGCGTGATGGAATGGCCGCAATCCGGAACGCTTGCCATGGTGGCGTTGCGATTCTCGGCCAGCATCCGCTGGGCTGTCTCGGTTGCGAGGACGTCACTGTCGTCACCGCGCACCAGCAGCACCGGGCAGCTCACGGCCCTCCAGGCTTCCCATCGCTGCTCGACGGTGAGATCGAAAAGGTTCCTGGGGTCGCGGAGCGCCTTGTCATACTTGAAGGTCAGCCTGCCGTCCGGCAGCATGCGCAGGTTATGCGAGACGCGATGGCGAAGTCTGTCGTCAGTCGGTCGCGGGTTGCTGGCGCGGGCCTGGGCAAACGCCTCATCCTCGGAGCTGAAGGTATCCTTCGCCGCCAGCGCGCTGGCGACGTTCGTCGCGCCGGCCGCAGCGATCTCGGGCCCGATGTCCATTACGACAAGGCGCCTGACGCGCTCGGGGTGGGCGGCCGCGAACACGAAGGAGACGATCCCGCCCATGGACAGGCCCATCAGGGTCACTTCGCGCAGATCCAGAGCGTCGAGGAAGCCCAGGAGATCCTGTGCCATCGGAGCGAAGCCATATTTCGGCGCCCAGTCGGTATCGCCGTGGCCGCGCTGGTCCAGAGCGAGCACGCGGTAGCGGCCGCTGAGCGCGGCCGCCGTGTAGTCCCAGGTGCGGGCGTGGCCGGACAGCCCGTGCAGCATCACCAGCGGCGGACCGTCACTGCCCCAGTCTGTGTAGTGGAACCTCAGCCCGCCGATCTCGACGCTGCACGAAGTGAAGCCCGCCGATGCCATTCCTTGCCTCCAGCTCATACGCGAATGACCCAGGCTAACCGGGGGCGTCGGGAGCGGCTAGACCGAATCTGGGGTAACACAAGAATCGGCCGGCCCGTCAGGCCCGGTACTCCTCGTCGGTGACGTGCTCGCCCCACTCACTAGTCCGGCCGTCCGTGCCCGCCTCCTGCACGGCCAGGTGGGTCATGAACGTGCCGGGCCCGGCCCCATGCCAGTGCCATTCATCGGCCCCGGCTTGCACTGTGTCACCGGCCCGGATCGCCTCAGGTTCGCTGCCCCGGCTCTGCACCAGGCCGGCCCCCTCAGTCACGTGCAGGACCTGACCGAACGGGTGCCGGTGCCACGCCGTGCGGGCGCCTGGCGCGAAGTGGACGCTGAGCACTCGTGTCCGGGAAGGCGGCACAGGTGCCGCGATCTCGTCCATCCACACCTGACCGGTGAACCATTCCCGCGGTCCCGGCGTGCTGTCGGCGCGCTTCCTGCGTATTTCCATAGCGTGTGCTGACTCCTCGGTTAACGAGAATGGGCTGTATCACCAGTAACAAGAGATCGATCCCTAGCGAGCCGCGGTGCTAGGTGCCTCGCCGCTGAGCGTCACTTCCCGGGCCCGGTCCAGGTTACCGACCACGTCCACCGAGCACGGCCAGCACCTGGCCCCCGGGTTTGCGGTCCCGGTCGGCCGTGCGCGACAATGGGGCCCTGGCGATGAGGCTCGCCATGAACCGCGTGGCGGTCGCTGCGCTGATGGCCTCTACCCGTAGGTCCACTGGACCGTGAGGTAGGAGGCTTTATGGTGAGCGACGAGCTGGACCCGCCACGCAATAGTCCGAAGGCCGCCGGGTGAGCGCGGCCATCCCCATCCCCGTCATCCAGCTGCTCCAGGTCCTGACCATCGCGATCGGCGCGCCGGGCATCACCGGCGTGATCGCCAAGGTGGAGGCGCGGCTGCAGGGGCGCCGGGGGCCCCGGATAAGACAGCCGTACTACGACCTGGCCAAGCTGTTCCGCAAGGAAGCGCTGGCCCCGGACGGCGCGAGCTGGTTCTTCCTGGCGGCGCCGCTGATCGCGGTCGCCGCCTACCTGACTATCCCGCTGCTGATCCCGGTGCTGACCAGCTACGGGCTGCCGCTCGGCTACATGGGCGACATCCTGGGCGGCGGCTTCCTGCTGTCGCTGGCCAGCTTCGTCGTCGCGACCGCCGCGCTGGAGACCGGTAGCCCGTACGCGCAGCTCGGCTCGAGCCGGGCCAAGACGTTCTCGGCCATCACCGAACCCGTGGTGCTGTTCGTGGTCTTCACCGTGGCCCTGCTGACCGGCACCGACCTGCCGTACGCGCTCGCGGCGACGGTCCGGTCAAGCGCCGGGCAGATCATCCGCCCGGCGCACCTGCTGGCCGCGGCCGCCCTTTTCATGGTGATCCTGCACGAGACCGGCCGGATCCCGGTGGAGACGCACACCGGGACCTACGAGTTCGGCATGATCGAAGAAGCCAGGAGTTTCGAGCACTCCGGCCCGTTCTTCGCGCTGCTGAAGTGGGGCAGCGAGCTGAAACAGCTGATCCTGTACACGATCTTGGCCGACGTGTTCCTGGCCCCGTGGGGCCTGGCGTCCAGCCAGCGCGCGGGGGCCGTCGTACTGGCGATCGCGGCGCTGCTGGCCAAGGCCACCGCCGTCGGCTGCGTGGTCGCCGTCATCGACAACTCCTTCGCCAAGCTGCGCCTGTTCAAGATCACCGAGTTCGTGGCGGGCGCCTTCCTGCTCGCCGTGCTCGGCGTGTTCACGCTGTACCTAGGGGGTGGCTGATGGATCCGGCGCAGGCACCCGGCGTCTACGAGGGCGCGGCCAACGTGATCGCGGCGGTGATGCTGCTGATCGAGTTCGGCATGCTGCGCCAGGCGCTGGCCCGGGACCAGGTACGGCTGTACATGGCCCAGTCCGCGCTGATCTCGGTGCTGGCCATCGTGATCGCCGCGGACCGGAACCTGCCCGACCTGTACGCGCTGGCCGCGCTGTCCGCCGCCCTGAAGGTAGTGGCGGTGCCGTTGGTGATGCGGCGACTGCTGGGCCGGTCCGTGCCGGACGACGGGGACGAGGCGCCAGGTGTCTCGGGCAGCCAGACGCTCAGCCCGGCCACCGCCGTGCTGGCCGGGATCGTGCTCGCCGCCATCG
>JBAUAY010000185.1:0-4827 GCA_049676235.1 Streptosporangiaceae bacterium | reverse complement strand
ACACGCCGCCCCCACCTCGCCGGTTCCACCCACCCCATACGCCCCACCCCCAGCGTTCGGTTCATGATCGTGGCCAGTTTTGGGCGCTATTTGCCCCGAACTGGCCACGATCATGAAATCGCCCCTGCGCCGCGGCACCCCGGGCGGGAGCAGCGGCGCCGAGCGCCTGGCCAACCGCGCGAGCGCAGCAGGGCGGCGACCTCATCCGCGGTCTCGCAGCAGCGATCGCCCAGATCGGGATAGCCGAACCTGAGCGTGACGATGCCGCTGACCGCGTTGGCGTTGTCGCGGCGCTTGTCGCGCCACTGCTCGTCGGATGGGTGCGCCGCGGTCCCGTCGAGTTCTACGCACACCCCGTACTCCTCGTAGAGATTATCGAGGTATCTGTTGCCTGTACGCTGCCTGATCCACGCCTGGCGCCGGGCGGGGGGCAGCCGATGCGGGCGTTCTACGCGGTGAACGTAGCGGTACTCCAGCACGGACAAGACGCCCTGGTCGGCGTCGCCGAGCGCCGCCGCGAGTTCCCGGCGCCAGCGCATCTTCTTACGGGCGTCCATGGCCTGACGTATCCGGTCCGCAGTAGTTCGTCGGCGGCCGATAGCCCGGCAGATCCACATGTAAGCGTCGTCGAAGGTCCGCGCAACCTGGACCAGGTCGAGCACCGTGTCCTCGACCCGGGTGCATGGCGGGAGCATCGTCGGATGCCTGGTCCGCAGGATCGCGTCTGACCGGTGGATGGCGACACCGGGGATCTTCGATTGTGCAGGGTGCCGGGATGCCGGGACCGTTATCGTGATGGCTGAGCTTGGCTCGTCTATCAGGCCGTGGCGCTCGGCCGCGGTCAGGTGGCTCAAAGTGGCATCCGGCCCGGCGCGCAGCAGGGCGGCCCAGAGCATCGTCTCCCGGGCGGGCTCCCCGGAGAAGGCCGCATATACACCTCGCTGGAGCCGCTGCCACCGACCGCTACGCACCCGGCTCCGCATCGTATAGGGATCAATGCCGGCCTGCACGCCCTGACGACGGGCAATGGCGTCATCCTGGATCACCAACAACTCATGGCACTGCGAACGCGGTTGCGTTGACACGAGGTCACTATGCCGGGCAAGCCGGGATCCGGGGACGGCGTTCGGGAACCTGTGGAAAAGACCGCACGCGAGCGTCCGCCTGTGGATAACTCGCCCATTGCCGCCTCTACCGTGGTATGACGCGGCATCCGGCGCGCTGCGCGGACGGAGATAGGGTCGGAGGATGGCCAGAGCAGGGAGGGGGGATGGGGAGGCGGGCGGGCAGTCCGAGAGCCTGTTCGACGAGGCGGAAGCGACGGCGGCCGCGGCGGCCGCCCCGCTCGCGGTGCGGATGCGGCCGCGCACCCTGGACGAGGTAATCGGCCAGCGGCACCTGACCGGCGCGGGGACACCGTTCCGCAAGCTGATCGACAACGACGCGCCGATGTCGCTGCTGCTCTGGGGGCCGCCAGGCACCGGCAAGACCACGCTAGCCTACGTGGTCAGCCAGGTGACCAAGCGCCGTTTCGTGGAGCTTTCCGCGGTCAGCGCCGGGGTCAAGGACGTGCGCGCCGCGGTCGACGCCGCCCGCCGCACGCTGGGCATGAGCGGCGCGCAGACCGTGCTGTTCATCGACGAGGTGCACCGGTTCTCCAAGACCCAGCAGGACGCGCTGCTGCCCGCGGTGGAGAACCGCTGGGTGTCTTTCATCGGCGCGACCACGGAGAACCCGTTCTTCTCCGTGGTGTCCCCGTTGCTGTCCCGGTCGCTGCTGCTCACCCTGCAGCCGCTGTCCGACGACGACGTGCGGGAGGTCATCAGCCGTGCGCTGGCCGACCCGCGCGGGCTCGGCGGCGCCGTCACGCTGGACGACGAGGCCGCCGATCACCTGGTCCGGCTGGCGGGCGGTGACGCGCGGCGCACGCTCACCTACCTGGAGGCCGCCGCGCTCGGCCTGCCTGCGGGCGGCCGGATCGACGTGCAGGCGCTGGAGCGCGCGGTGGACCGGGCCGCGGTCCGCTATGACCGCGACGGTGACCAGCACTACGACGTGATCAGCGCGTTCATCAAGTCCATGCGGGGCAGCGACGTGGACGCGGCGCTGCATTACCTGGCCCGGATGATCGCGGCGGGGGAGGACCCGCGGTTCATAGCCAGGCGGCTGATCGTGCACGCCAGCGAGGACGTCGGGATGGCCGACCCCACCGCGCTGCAGACCGCGGTCGCCGCGGCCCAGGCGGTGGAGTTCGTCGGGCTGCCCGAGGCGCGGATCAACCTCGCCCAGGCCGTCATCCACATCTCGCTGGCGCCCAAGTCCAACGCGGTCATCAAGGCCATCGGGGCGGCCGACGCGGACGTCCGGGCCGGGCTGGTGGGCGCGGTGCCCGCGCACCTGCGCGACGCGCACTATCCTGGGGCGGACAAGGTCGGCCACGGCGAGGGCTACCGGTACCCGCACGACTTCGATGACGGCATCGTCCCGCAGCGCTACGCACCCGACTCGGTGGCGGACCGCAGGTACTACGAGCCGTCACGGCATGGCCTGGAGGCTCGCGTCGCCGAACGAGCCGAGCGCATCAGGGTCATCCTCGACAAGACCGAGAAGGAGCAGCCATGACACGGACGGACCCGGCATGAATGCCGCGGAGCTCGCCGCGCTGATCGCCGCCATGTTCTGGGCGCTGCTGGTCTGCGTCGGCGTGTTCGTCCTGTTCCGGCTGGGTCGGCTGCTGTCAGAGAGCAGCAAACTGGTCGCCGATGTGCGCGAGCGCGGCGACGTGCTGCTGGAGCGCGCGCAGGTGGCCGTGGACGGCGCGCAGGCCGCCGTGGACCGGGCCGGGCATCAGCTTGACCGGTCGGAATCCGTCACGGCCAGCATGGACGAACTCGGCGCCGGGATGACCGAACTCGCCGGCCAGGTCTCGGCGCTGGCCGGGCTCGGCCGCGCCATCGCGGGCGGCCCAGTGGGCCGAATGGGCGCGCTCGCCTACGGCGTGCGCCATGCGGTGAACCTGCGCCGAACGCCGAAGGGCGCACTGCCCGGCCGCGTGATAGAACGCGGCGAGCTGACCCGAGGGAAGGCGACGCGATGATCCGCAGGGGTTTCTGGCTCACCGCCGGAGCGGTGAGCGGCATTTACGGCTACCGGCGTGTCTCCGCCGTCGGCCGGCGCCTGTCTGCCAGCCTTACCCCGGGGGCCAGCCTGAAGCCCCGGATCAGGCCGCCGGCTCGCAGGGGGGCGTTGCGCCTGGCCAAGCAGACCTACGGCTTCACCCGCGACGTACGGGAGGGCATGGAGCTGTATATGGCTCGGCATTCCGCGCCCGCAGGCTCTACCCTCTCAACAGACCACACGCTCTCAACTGACCACGACGCTCAACCCGAGGATGGCCACTGATGGAGTCGGCCGAGATCGCCCGCCGCTTCCTTGCGTACTTCGAGCAGCAGGGGCACGAGATCGTGCCTTCGGCCCCCTTGGTTGCCGACGACCCCACTGTGCTGTTCGTCATCGCGGGCATGCAGCCGTTCAAGCCGTACCTGCTCGGCCAGCGGACGCCGCCGTACCGGCGGGTGGCGGACGTGCAGAAGTGCGTGCGGACGCTGGACATCGAAGAGGTGGGCAAGACCACCAGGCACGCCACCTTCTTCCAGATGCTGGGGAACTGGTCGTTCGGCGATTACTTCAAGCAGGGTGCCATCAGGTACGCCTGGGAGCTGCTGACCAGATCCGAGGCCGACGGCGGGTTCGGGTTCCCGCAGGACAAGCTGTGGGCCACCATCCTGCACGGTGACGACGAGGCGTTCAGCATCTGGCGGAACGAGATCGGCCTGCCCGAGGACCGGATCCAGGCCCGCGGCCTGGCCGACAACTACTGGCACATGGGCGTGCCAGGCCCCGGCGGCCCGTGCTCGGAGATCTACTATGACCGCGGCCCGGAATACGGCCGCGACGGCGGCCCGGCCGCCGACGAGGACCGTTTCCTCGAGATCTGGAACCTGGTCTTCATGCAGGACCAGCTGAGCAAGGTCCGGGCTAAGGACGACTTCGACATCGAGGGCCTGCTGCCCTCCAAGAACGTCGACACCGGCATGGGCCTGGAGCGGATGGCGTCCATCCTGCAGGGTGTCGACAACCTGTACGAAATCGACACCACCTGGAAGATCCTGGACCGTGCGGCCGAACTCACCGAGCAGAGCTACGGCCGTAACTCCGCCTCCGACGTGGCGCTCCGCGTCGTCGCCGATCACGTGCGCAGCGCGGTCATGCTGGTCGAGGACGGCGTGCTGCCGGGCAACGAGGGCCGCGGCTACGTGCTGCGGCGCATCGTGCGGCGCAGCATCAGGAACCTGCGCCTGCTGGCCGGCAGCCAGCGTGGCGGCGGCGGTGCGGCCTCGGCCACGGGCGAGCGCTTCATGCCCGAGCTGACCTCGGTCACGATCGAGGCGATGGCCGGGCTGTACCCGGAGCTGAGGCGAGACGCGGCCAACATCCGCACGGTCATCGAAGCGGAGGAGGCGGCGTTCGCCAGCACGCTGCGCACCGGCACCGCGATCTTCGACGCCTCGGTGGAGGAGAACCGGCGCAGGAACTCCAGCGCGCTGTCCGGCGCGCAGGCCTTCCAGCTGCACGACACCTACGGCTTCCCGATCGACCTGACCCTGGAGATGGCGGCCGAGCAGGGCCTGACCGTCGACGAGGAGGGTTTCCGCCGGCTCATGGCCGAGCAGCGGGACCGCGCGAAGCGCGACGCGGCCGAGAAGAAGACCGGCAACGCCGACATCTCCGCGTTCGCCGAGATGCTCGAGCGATCCGGCGCGGTCA
>JBAUAY010000184.1:0-4534 GCA_049676235.1 Streptosporangiaceae bacterium | reverse complement strand
GCAAGCTCACCGGGTACGTCAAGGTAAATCACGGCGAGTCTTTCCCGCCCGAAGCACGCGGACCCCGGGCGCGAGGGAAGGACTGCCATGTCCGGTGGGTCGCGTTCGCTGCCCCTCCGGCCCAGCTTGCGGTTCCTGAAGCTTGAGGCGAAACGCCGCCTGGCCGCGGGCGAGTTTCCCACCCTGCATGACGCCCAGGCGGCCATCGCCCGCGAGCATGGCCTGCCCAGCTGGGCCGCGCTGAAGCAGGCCTGCGCCCTGCGACCCGAGCCGGAAAGCCACGCCCTGGACCAGCTGCGCTGGGTGGTTTCGCGTTTCTCCGCCGCCGACGCGCCGGGCTGGACAGCGCCCGACGAGGACGAGCTCAGGCAGCACTTCGACGATCGCTTGCTGGCCATGATCCCGCCGGGCACCCTGGTCGAGCAAACCAGCAAGATGGCCGCGGACCTGCGCTCGGATCTCGTCGTCATCAGCCAGGGCCCGCTCGAGGCCCAGGTTCAGCTGGCCGGCCTGCGGTATTACGCGGCGGCCGACGCCGCCCCGCCGCACCGGCTGGTCGGTCTGCAGGGGTTCCCTGTCGGCGACCGGATCACCAACCCTCTGGTGAAGGCGCCACAGCCGCGCCGCACCCTCGGTGAACTCCCCGGCGAGATGGCCGGCGGGGTAGTCGGCCTGGCCGAAGAGGCCTGCGCCGATCTGGGCCTGCCCGCCCTGGTGCTGGCCGGCGGCGAGCCTGACCGCGCGCCGTGGGTGGTGGCCATCGGCTATGCCAACCTGGGCGGGGCCGATCCCGACCGGGCCGAGCCCGTGGAGGTCGGCCACCGGTTCAGCGTGCCGGGCGCGACCGCGCTGGTCACCGCGACCGCGGTGCTCCGGCTCGTCGCCGAGGGTCGCCTGGGGCTGGACGCTCCCGCCAACGATCACCTGCGCGCGGTCCGGCTGGCCGACGACTCGGCGACGGTCAGGGAACTGCTCAGCCACACCGGCGGCGTCGACAATCCCGCGCCCCTGTTCGGCGACAGCATTCCTGACCTGGCAACGCTGATGGGCCCGGTCATTTCCTGCGGCGGCCCGCGGGGGACCGTCCAGCCGAGCAACGGCGGGTACGCCGTACTCGGCCAGCTCATCGCCGACGTGACCGGGCTGCCTTACGACCGCGCGGCCATCCGCCTGGTACTCGACCCGCTCGGGATGCGGGACTCACGCTTCCCCGCCCGCCCGGCCGACATCGGTCCTGGCACGGTCACCGGCTACACCGTGACTGCGGACGGTGCCTTCGAGCCGTTTCCGCCTCAGGTCGCCACCGTGCCGGCCATCGCCGGGCTCTGGTCCACCGGGGCCGACCTGGTGCGGCTGGGCACCGGGTGGCCGTCGCTGCTGCCCGAGGCGCTGGCCCGCGAGGCCCTTACCGTCCAGGCCGGATCGGGGCCGGGCGGGCTCCGGACCGGCCTCGGCTGGCTGTTCGCCCCCGACGACCAGACCGCCCTGCACGGCGGGGCCGGGCTCGATGCCGTCGCGTGGCTGCGCAGCCGCGTCCGCGACCGCCGGACCCACGTGATCCTGACCAGCCGGGCGATAACCATCGAGTCCATCGACGACCGCCTGTTGCGCATCTGGACTAACCCCACTAACCCCACTAACCCCACCACACATCGATAAAGGGGAAATCGTGTATCAGCCTTACCCCGGCAGCGACACCCAGCTGCCCGAACTCCATCGCCCGCCCGCTCCGCCTTCGGTGCTGACCGCCGTCAAGGTCATGTACGCGGGCGCCGCCGCCAGCCTGCTCGGCATCATCATCGACATTCTCACGGTGGGCGCCACCAAGACCGCGATCGAGAAGCGTTCCCCGCATATGTCGGTCAGCCAGGTCAATTCGAGCCAGCACGTCCTGGTGGCCGGGTTCATCGCCGGAGGCGTGATCGCCGCGGTGGTGTGGATCGTGCTGGCCCGGGCCTCCAAGTCCGGGCACAACTGGGCCCGGATCACCGGGACGGTGCTGTTTGCCCTGTCCACGGTGGACACGATCGTCGGCCTCACGGCACCGATAGCGGGGCCGGTCAGGATCTGGGCGGGCCTGGTCTGGCTGGTCGCCCTCGTCGCGATCGTGTTCCTCTGGCGGCGCAGTTCCACCGCTTACTTCAAGGTAACGCCGTCGTGACCGACGCCGGCCTGATCGAGGTGACCGGGCTGACCAAGCGGTTCGGCCCGGTCACGGCGGTCGACGACCTGAGCTTCACGGTGCAGCCGGGGCACGTGACCGGCTTCCTCGGCCCGAACGGCGCGGGCAAGACCACCACCATGCGGATCATCCTGGGCCTGGCCGCGCCGACGTCGGGCCGGGCACTGGTCGGCGGCCACCGGTACGACGCGCTGATCAGGCCGCTGCGGGAGGTCGGCGCGCTGCTCGACGCGACCGCGCTGCAGGGCGGCCGGACCGCCTGGATGCACCTGGTTTCGGTCGCGCGGAGCAACGGGATCGGGCGGCCGCGGGTCACCGAGGTGCTCCGGCTGACCGGGCTGGAAGCGGTCGCGAACCGCCGGGTCAACGGCTTCTCGCTGGGCATGAAGCAGCGTCTCGGCATCGCTGCGGCGCTGCTCGGCGACCCCCCGGTGCTGATGTTCGACGAGCCGGTCAACGGCCTGGACCCGGAGGGCATCCGCTGGATCCGCGGCTTCTTCTCCGCACTGGCTGCCCAGGGCCGGACCGTCCTGGTCTCCAGCCACCTGATGAGCGAGATGGCGCTGACCGCCGATCACCTGATCATCGTCGGGCGCGGCCGGCTGCTCGCCGACCTGCCCACCGCCGCCCTGATCGAGTCGAGCGGCCGCGGGGACGTGCTGCTGCGCTCGCCGCGGGCGGCCGAACTCGCCGGGCTGATCACCGCGCGGGGCGGCACGGTCACCCGGCAGGACGACGGCGCGCTGGCCGTCACCGGCCTGGACGCCGCCGCCATCGGGGACCTGGCCGCCGCCCGTGGCATCGCCCTGCACGCCCTGGTGCCCAGGCAGGCTTCCCTGGAGGACGCCTACCTCGACCTCACCGGGGAGAGCGTTGACTACCGCGGTGAAGGGACAGCGCCACAATGACCTCGGTTACTGCCACCGATACGCCGACCGCCCGGTCCGCGGGAACGGCCCCGCCCTCCCTCGCCACCAGGGCTGTGGACCTGGTGGCCTCAGAGTGGACCAAGTTCCGTTCGGTCCGATCGTCCTTCTGGTCGCTGCTGGTCGCGGTCGTCACCCCGATCGCGGTCAGTACCTTCGTCGCCTTCATCTTCGCGAGCCAGCCGGCCTCCGCCGGCCCGCGGCCCGACCCGCTGCTGCCCGAGGTCGTCAGCCTGGAGTACGCGGTGATTGCGGTCAGCGTCATGGGCGTGCTGGCGTTCAGCGCCGAGTACAGCACCGGGCTGATCCGCACCACGTTCACCGCGGCGCCGCGCCGCCGCGCGGTGCTCGCCGCCAAGGCGGTCGTCCTCGGGACGGTGACGCTCGCCGCCGGCGAACTGGTCGCCTTCACCTCGTTCTTTCTCAGCCAGGCCGTCCTGGCCGGCCACCACCAGGGCGTGTCGCTGTCCCGGCCCGGCGTGCCCGGGGCGGTGCTGGCGGCCGGGATCCTGCTGTGCGTCTGCACCATGCTCGGCCTGGCGCTCGGCTCGATCATCCAGCACACCGCGGGCGGGATCGCCGCGACGATCGGCGTGATCCTGCTGCCGGCCATCCTGGGCCTGCTTCCGGCACCCTGGAACGGCCGGATCGGCCGGTTCGCGCTGCTGGAAGCGGCCCAGCAGGTGACGGCGCTGCACCCGGCGGCGAACCTGTTCTCCCCGGGGCTGTCCCTGCTGGTCCTGCTGGCCTGGCCGGCCGCCGCGCTGGCGGTGGCCGCGATCCTGATCACCCGCCGGGACATCTGAAGATCTTTCTACCGAACGGGTCTGGGTTCAGTGGCCTCCGCCCGTACCAGGGAGTCCGGGGCCGGCGCCTGCGGGGGCAGTGCCGGTCCCGGAAGCAGGGCCGGTCCCGGAAGCAGGGCCGGCCTGCGGGGTCTGCGGCTGGCCAGGATGACGCCGGCCAGGGCGATCGCCCCGCCACCCAGCTCGGCCGGGCCGGGCACCTGGCCGAGCCAGGCCAGCGCGATGACGATCGCGGCCGCCGGGACCAGGTAGAGGCTGAGGGTGACCCGCCCGACGTCCAGCCGCGCCATGGCGTAGGCCCACAGCACGAAACCGGCCGCCGACGGCGCCAGGCCCAGGAAGACGGCCGAGGCGATGGCCGGCTCGCCAGCCTGCGGGAGGACCCGCAGCAGGGACCCGGTCCAGGGCAGGATGAACGCGGTCCCGGCCCACATGGCGTAGGCGGTGACCTCGAAGCCGGTGTACCGGGCCAGCAGCGGTTTCTGGGCCGTGTGGAAGATCGCCTGGAGCACCGCCGCGGCCAGCACGACCAGCGCCGAGGCGCCGAAGCCAAGCCCGCGCGACGCGGCGATCACCACGGTGCCGGCCAGCGCCACCGCGCTGCCCGCCCACCGCCGGGC
>JBAUAY010000183.1:0-10602 GCA_049676235.1 Streptosporangiaceae bacterium | reverse complement strand
CCGTCACACCGGCCGCGCGGGCAGGCTCACCGCTGAGAACCTCGCAGCATCACCACGACAATCGCGCTGCGCCCCCGGTCACCCTCGGGCACCGGGAGAACCCGGGACGGCCCGGTCAGCATGCGTGACCGGGTCCCGGGGCCGGGCCGGGCATGCGCCCCCGGCCCGGGTGTTCGCTCCAGCCGTACTCGCTGGCCGAGCGGGGAAAGTTCCAGCTGCCGGGCAGTTAGCCAGCCACACGGTTTCCACTCCCCGCGCATTCCGTGACAGGCTGGCCAAAGCAAGTTGCGAGCGCGGCACCCGGCCATGGCGGGGCGCGGCATGCACAACCAAGAGGTCAAGATGGCGCAGGGCACTGTGAAGTGGTTCAACGGCGACAAAGGCTACGGCTTCATCGCGGTCGACGGCGGCCCGGACGTGTTCGTGCACTTCAGCGCGATCACCAGTGGCGGCTACCGCAGCCTGGAGGAAGGGCAGAAGGTCGAGCTCGACATCACCCAGGGCCAGAAGGGACCCCAGGCGGAAAACGTCAGGGTCACCGGCTGACGCACCGGCAGCGACGACGCCGGCGCCACCGCAGATCACCCCGGCGAACAGCGAACGGCCGCGCACAGCGAAGGGCCGCTGACCGGCATGTCACGTGGCGGGGTTGCCGGGTCATAGGTTGCGCAGGGAGATCTCGTCAGACCCGGCGATGCTGCCGGACCCGGCGCGCGGCGTCCAGGCTGGGATAGCTGGAAGCCACGCCCAGGAATTAGCGGCCTGCCTGACGCTGCCCAGCGAAGGGGACTGCACCATAACCGAGCGCGGCGATTACCCCGAACCCTGGCAGCCGGGAACGCGCCAGGAGAGGATGGGGTGGTACGGGCGCTCGGGCACAGGCAGATAAATGGCCCAGGGGCGGGCAGGAGGCTAGCTATGGGCGAGGCACTGACCATCCGGGTTCGGCGCGAACAGGGCTATGCGATAGTGGCTGTCGCCGGGGAAGTTGACATTGCCACCGTAACCCGGCTGCGCGAGCGCCTTTTCGAGCTGGCAGCCAGCGGCCGCACGCTGGTAGTCGACCTTGACCAGGTCAGCTTCATTGATTCCTCCGGGCTCGCGGCGCTGGTCGGCTCGGCCAGGCGTGCCGCCGCGCACGGGGCCAGCCTGCAGGTAGTCTGCGCCCGGCCCCGGACCCGGCAGCTGTTCCGCCTGACCGGGCTGGACGGCCAGGTACCGCTGGCCCGCACCCTGGACGGGGCACTGGAGTCCCTGGCGGCGGCCCGGCCCGCCCCCGCTAGCTAGCGGCCGCGCAGGAGGCCCGGACCGCAGCCCGGTTGATCTGTCCCACCTGTGCCGGCCATGTGGCTCACGACCCGACGTCGCTGCCCAGCCTGCGCCCGCTGTTCCCGGCTTGGTGTATGGGTTGCCTTTCAGGGCCATTGCCGGCCAGTGAGCTGCGCGGCGATCACCGCATCGCGGCCCGCGCACCCCGCGCACGCAGCAGGCGGCAACGGCGGGATGTCCACATCCCACCATGATCAGGACATTCACAGAGTATTCAAGCAGGCACGCTCAGCCGGTTCTGAGGGACCTGAATGCTTACGTTTAGGCGTGGACATTCCGGCATATACCGGCCGTGATCATGGCTGAAAGCAATGACCGCCAGCGGCGATCACCGCATACGTTAGCCCCGCCGGGAGCCGGGAGGCTAGGTCGGGTAGGCGGCCGTGGCGACGGCGACCATCTCCTCGACGTCCTGCTCCAGCACGAAACCCGCGGCCGCCGCGCGCGTAGTGGCCTCACGGAACGCGGCGGCGTACTCGCCCGGCCCGGCGGGGTAGCGGCGCGCCAGTTCGGCGGCGTCGAACACGCGCGTGGAGCCGAGGAGGATGCCGATCCCAGTGGCGCCGGGCGGGGTGAGCCCGGACAGCGCGGCAACCGGTACATCGACCCAGCCCGTCCTGATGCCGCCGCGCGCGATGCCCGCGTCGTCGGTGACCAGCCGCATGTGGTCGTCCGGATCGGTCTCCAGCCAGGGGGAGCGGGGCGGCGGCGGGCCGCCCCGCGCCCAGCGGTCCAGGTGCGCGATCGCGGCCTGGGCCACGTAGTGGTGCTGCGGCCCGGAGTTCACCGCCGCCGGGCAGGGAATGCCGAGCGGCTCGGCGGTCGGCGCCATCAGCCGGGCCAGTTCGGCGGGCGGCAGGTCACCGGAATCGCTGAAGGCGGCGCCGAGCAGGTAGGTGTCGGCGTGCGCGGCGCCGGCGATCTCCCACCACCGGAACCGGCTGCTGTCCGGCTGCCGCGCCGTCACCCCAGCCAGCACGCCGGTCACGTCGCTTTCCGTCTGCACTGTCAGCACTGGGGCGCGGCCGTCCGTGCGTACCCGGGCGCCGTCCGGTCCCTCGCTGCGGATCCGGCCGCCCCACCCGGTCAGTGGCGGTGCGAATCCGGTCCGGCTGCCGATCAGGTAGCCGTCACAGGCCACCGCCGACGGCACCGTCGGTGCCACCGCGTTGACGTAGGTGACCAGGTGGATCGCTGACTGGGACTGGCCCACCGCGAGCAGGCACTCGGCTGACAGCGGCCCGAGTACGCCGCCGTCGCGGACCGTGCGCGCTGCCTGGGAGAAGATGTCGAAGCAGAACGCGTCGCCCGGGTGGTGCAACGCCCCGTACCGGACCGGATCGCTCTGCTTCAGCGCGGGCAGCACCATCGCGCGCCGCGACGCATCGTCGGACTCCTCGCCGGCCGTTTCGAAGATGCTGCCGCCCTCGATGCCTGCCCGTTGCGCCGAAACCCCGACCCACGCCCACCCGGCCCGGACTACCTGGCGGTGGGTCAGCATCCAGTGCGCGGGCGCGTCGAAGCCGGCGCTGACGTTGAGCCATTCCAGGATCACCGTGCCGGTGAACGCCCCCGGGTCAGACGGCCGGCACACCACCAGCCGGGTGGCGAACGGCGCCTGGCCCGACGGGGTGACCTGCCAGTATCCGTCGGCTCCCGCAGGTCCCGCGGGCTCGAAGCAGGTGGCCGCGGACTCGAGGAAGAACTCTTCCAGCGTGTAACCGACCTGGCCGAGGTCGAAGCCCGCCATGATGATCCCCGGCTGCCCCTCAACCGGCCCGGTCAGCCGGGCAGATCCGTCCACTTGCCGCACTTTACCGGAATCCTCGGCTCCGGGCGGCGGAGCGCGGGCCGCCGACCGGTGGGCGTCCGGTTTGGGATACCTGAACCCGCGCTGCAGGTTCTCCGCACATACGGTGGAGAAATAGAAACGACCGGACGAGTGACTGGTGAACGCTCGTATTCAACTGTGATGTGTTCGACCGGACCGCAGATTCTGGCTACTAATCGTGACTGGCAGGGCCGGGCTGATGTAAGAATTCAGGGTTCCAGCGGGCTTCCTGCCGACATCCGCGCCGCCTGGCGCACACCGTCACCCGGCATACCGACAGCACCGTAGCCGCCGCCCGGCTCGCCGCATGGCACAACGAACAGCTGGGCGGTACCCAATCGGACATCGCCGTCGCGCATCTGAATGGTGAGCTCGCCCGCGATCACAAGTCCGCGGCCGGATGCACCCGCACGCCCTGCGGACCGCGCCCTCCCGGCATGTCGTCGCCCGGCATGCCGGTCCGGACGCGTCGGCCGCGCGACGACGACCGCCTGATCAGCGGCCGAAAACCAGTGGGGCGCCGGGTCGGTCGTGTCGTAGCCTCGCCGAGTGACAAATTCTGCGATTTTCGACAATCTCGCACGTGCATCCGCAGTTACGCGCGGCCTGATCGACCGTATAGCTGCCGACCAGTGGACGGCGCCGACCCCGTGTACGGAGTGGAGCGTGCGAGATGTCATCAATCATCTCGTCGGGATGAACCTCGCGTTCGTGGCGCTGTTCGAGGAGAGCCCGATGCCCGCACGCGGGGCCGATCGGCTCGGCGCCGATCCGGCCGGAGCCTACCGCCGATCCGCCACAGCGTTGCAGGCCGCCGCGGCCCGCCCAGGGGTTCTGGAGCGAAGCCAGGCGACGCCGGTGGGCGCTGCCACCGGCGCCGAGCGGCTGCAGTGGCGCATCGTGGACCTGCTCGCGCACGGGTGGGACCTCGTCCAAGCCACCGGCGTTGCGGCCGAGCTGCCCGACGATCTCGCCGAGCGGGCGCTCACGTTCGCCCGAGCCCAGCTGCCCAGCCAGCCGCGCGCCGGACGATTCGCCGATCCGCAGCCGATCCGCGACAACGCACCCGCCATCGACCGGCTGGCGGCATTCACCGGCCGGCCAGTTCCGTGGACGCCATGACCGCTTACATCAGATTGTTTGAGACACACAACCTAGGCCACCGAGGGCGTAGCGGAAACCCGGTCCGCGGGACCGGGCTAAGGCAGCGTACCCGGTGGCCTTCTCCACCACCATCCGCACGACCACGCGGACCGCGCCCGGCCGGTCTTCACCAGGCTCCTTGCCGTCGTACTTCCATGACAGTTGGGTATCGACCCGTCGGCCGACATCTGGCGTCATGGACACCCGGCCCCGCAACTCGACGTAGTTCTCCGGGTCGGACGAGTCGATCACGGTGACGCTGACACGCGGGTCACGGAGCATGTTGCGGTGCTTCACCCGCCCCTCCACCGTCGAGAACAGCAGGTCGTCGCCGTCGCGGCCGACCCACACCACCGAGGTCTGCGGGCTGCCGTCGGGATTCACCGTGGCCAGGACCGCGTAATTCTTCCCGTCGACCAGCCTGAGCGCCGCTTCGCTGAGTGGGATACCCATGGCGGCACGCTAGCAGCTGCGTGAGCGCGTCCTGCACCCCGGCGCCGGCCGCTAGTGGTTGACGGCGAGCTGGATGGGGAGTGGTCGCGCCCGGCCGGACGAGCAACCCGCGGCCGGCGGGCCTGCCCGGCGTTACGCGGCAGGCGCACGCGGAACAGGTCGCGGCGTTTCACGGGCGCAGCAGTTGCGATATTTGCTTCGCGGTGCGGGCGAGGTCGTCCCATCGTCCGGTGAAGGCGTTGTAGCTCATGGCGTCCAGACCGATGTGCACGAAGTAGGCGTGCAGGCGGTGTTCCAGGTCGGCGGGAACGTCGCCGGTTTGCTTCGAGTGACGGCTCATTTCGGCTCGGATATCTATGGATTTCTACTGCGGGTACCAGCGCCACCAGTAGATGAGCCAGGCCGCGTCGTAGAGGTAGTCGCCGTAGAGCGAGTTGTGGTTTTGCACTCATGGATTGAGCACAATCCGACCGAGGATGATGACGGCGGCCAGCCGGATCTGCCCAGCGGCGGCCATGCCGAGCTGTCCGGTGGCGGCCAGCTCGATTACTTGGTGTGACAGCGGTCCCTTGCCGGCCTGGACGCGCAATTGGACATGCTCGCGTCCGGGTGAGCGTACTTGCGGAGGCGGGGGTGGTGTCTGTCGTGGTAGCCGTCCTGGTCCGGGTTGAGGATGTCGGGGAGGCCGGGGAGGATGTCGCCGGGCCTAGGGGATCTCGTCGAGGATGGCGGGGGCGGCTGCCCTGGCTGGGTGGCGGTGAGGGTGGCGAGTTCGGTTTCGGCCTACGTGCGGTCGTGGTGCAGCTGTCCTAGTCGGCGGGCAGTTCGGCGGTGATGGCGTAAACGGCCGCAGGTTCGGTGATGCCACCCCGGGTAGCGGCGTAATTGGGGTAACGGTGGCCTTAGCGGCGCGGGCGGCGGGACCTCGCGCCGAAGGCCAGGGCGCTCAGCCGCGGTCGTGGAGGGTCACCTGGTAGCCGTCGGGGTCGGCGAACGTGAAAGTGCGGCCGAACGGCCCGTCGACGGGCGCTGAGACGATCGTCGTGCCGGCGGCGGCGAGGGCGTCGTGGATGTCCTGCGCGTCGGGGGCGTGCAGCCACAGCGCCATTCCCTGGCCCGGCTGCGCGATCGCGTCCAGGTCGGTGCCCGCGACGACGTTGCGGACGGCGAACGCGATCGGCTTGGTGCCGAACACGACGGCGTGCGGCGGTCCCGCGCCGGAGCGCTTCAGCCCCAGGTACTGCTCGTAGAAAGCGGCGGAACGCTCCAGGTCGCGCACCTGCAGTGAAATGAAGTCGGGTCCGGTGACGGCCACGATTCTTGCCTCCTCATGGTATGTCAGTCTTCTGACACACCACAATGTATGTCAGACTACTGACATGAGTCAAGGCGAGCCCGGAATCGAGCTGGACACATCGCTGGGGTACATGCTGAAGGCGGCCGCGAGCGCCCTGCACTCTGCCATGGAGGCCGTGCTGAGGCCGCTCGGCATGACGATCACCCACTACGCCTGCCTGGAGCTGCTCGCCCAGGGACCGGGTCTGTCCAACTCCGAGCTTGCCCGCGGCGCCTTCGTCACCCGTCAGTCGATGAATGTGCTCCTGCAGGCCCTCGAACGCCAGGGACTCGTTGTCCGTCCAGCACAGGCACCCGTCGGCAGGGCCCTGCCGACCGAGCTGACCACCCGCGGGCGCCGCCAGCTCAAGGTGGCCAGCGCCGCGGTTCGCCGCGTCGAGCAAGACATGCTGGCCACTCTGGATGCCAGCGAACAAGCTCAGATGCGGCGCCTGCTCACCGCGTGCATCGTCTCACTGACCGAACCGTCCGCATCCCCGGCGTGACTCCCCCGGACCGGCCGCCTGCATCAGGGCACCTGGCGCAGGCAGCAACGGCCTGGTGACGCGCGGTTTGCGCGCTGCGATGATGAGCGCATAGCCCCTCCAACCCTTCCGCCCCGGTGTCGGCCCCCGGCGCTCGCGGGCCGGGCGGGTGGTGATGTCGGCCGGTGAAGGCCCGGCGCCCCGCTCGCCCCTTATCGACCGAGCGTTGTCCGTGGGTCGCGTCCCATGAAGGCAGCGAGGCGTTCCCAGTCGTCAGCACCGGGAGCTGGGTAGACCTCCGCCCCGAAAGGGGCTCCAGGCCCGACCATGTTGCGGTACTGAGGTTTGATCATGGCCCGTGCCCCCTCGAGTGCCGGCGAGGCGAGGGAAGGGTCCAACTTGTCGATCTGCCCGGTGGCCCTGGCCAAGTCCCAGGCGTGTGCGGCCAGCTCTGCCAGGTACATGTCCACCAGGGTGGCTCCCGTGTACTCCTCGCCCCACGGCATTGTGTACCTCAACGACAAGCTGGAATCATCGCCCCATGCTTGTGCCGCCTGTTCCGCAGCGCTACGTAGCTGACCGGGCGCGTCGGACAGCTCCACGTGAGGGGACCCGTCTCCGGGCGGGGGTGCCTGCCCGCGGCCGAGAGCAGCCGCCCGGTGGCCCGCTTCGACGAGGTGGTCGATCAGTCCGGCCACGTCGTACTTGGGGCACGGTGTCGGGTGACCGAGCTCGTCAGCAACTATTCCTGAGACGATCACCGCAGCGTTCTCGTAAGAATCCAGCAACGTGCTTCGGCGGTCAGAATCGGCCATGCGGTTCCTCCTCGGTGTGACCGGCTAGCTACGCCGGTCACCGGTTCGCGAGCGCACCGAAGGACGACTATCTCACTACCCGCACGGACGCGCGAATCGGCGCTCGGGGCAACGTGGCGGTGCGTCGACTAGCGAATGCAGGCACGTCCTGCTCGCCGACTGAGGCGATCACGACAATTGAGCCAGAGCCAGTTCCGGACGGCCGCCAACAGGATGACAAGAAGCGCTCTCGCCCTTCGCCGAGTGAGTCGCACGAGCGAACGCGAACTCTACCGAATTGCTGCTGACCTGGTTCGCGTCGGCGGCCTCGACTCGGGCAGGCGCGGTGCGCGAGTAGCCGAACTCGCCGGGTGAACCTTCAAAGCGTGGCGACGGATAGCGGGGAAGCCGCTGGGTCTGCCCGCGTGGGTCCCTCTACGGAGCAGGCGGACGCGGAAGGCTCCCGTCTCGGCGTTGCTCAACTCCAGAACGTTTACCGGTCTCCTCAGATCCCGACCCGGCAGGATCTTGATAACACTCTCGCATTCATCGCCCGGTTGGGAATGATATGGGGAAGGAGAATGGGTCAAGCTGGGTTAGTGTCAGCCGCTATCATCACCGCCAGCGCGAGCATTCTCGTGGCCGTACTCGTCTTCATCCTCAACCTGCGCGCCCAGGTACACCAAGAACGTCGGCAGGCCAGGCTGGCCAGGGTCAGCAGCCAACTCCGGGAGCTCTACGGGCCGTTGAACGCCTTGGTGGACGTCAACGAACGGATCTGGGAAGCACTGCGTGAATCCCACCTGCCGCCCCAGGCGGACAGACGGCCGGAGGCAGGCACAGAAGATTGGCGCAGATGGCGAGACCACGCCCTGATGCCGGCCAACCGCAGAATGCGGGACCTCATCATCGAGCGCGCCGACCTACTGGTCGAGACGGATGTTCCCCAACCGCTACGCGACTTCTGCGCACACGTGACCTCTCTGGAGATCGTCCAAGCCGCCGAAGAGAAAGCCTTGAAGGAACGCGTGCTGATCGGTCACCCCGGTGCCGCCTACGTCGCATACGTCCGCGGCGCCTTCGCCTCCCTCAAGAACGAGCAACAGCACCTGCTGCGGACGATAGACCACTCTCCGCATCCTGCGCCTGAAGCCCGGGCGCTGCTGTCCTGACCGGCTGCGGGCTCCGGTAACTGTCGTTCCGGTGTCGCTCTATAAAGACGATGTCAGACGGCTCCTGGCCGATATCGAACGTGAATCGGAAGGGACTTCCGTAGGGCCAATCGATCAGAAAGTGTCAGGTCGTCAATTGAACACTCTGCTCGATCATCTTGCCCGGGACGTTCTGCCGCGCCAACCCGCACGCACGCGGCCCAAGCCCAGCGGGGAGTCGAGCATCTGGAATACTGCGTGGGAGCGCAGTATCCTATCCAGGTAGACGGTAGCTTAGGTCGTCTTGAGGGAGCTAGGAACCAGCCGTCGGATCAAGCAAAGTGGCTCTTCGATCGAGGGTCCGGTGAAGATCTTTATTAGCTGGTCAGGCTCATTGAGCAGGCGCGTCGCCGAGATACTGCGGGACTGGCTGCCGAATGTGCTTCAGGCGGTCGAGCCATATGTCTCGTCAGAAGATATCGACAAAGGCGCGAGATGGAGCGTCGATATATCTAACGAGCTAGAAGCTTCCAATTACGGGATAATATGCGTGACTGCAGACAACGTAGCTGCACCATGGCTGAACTTCGAAGCGGGGGCACTGTCCAAGTCATTTGAGAAAAGTCGCGTGTCCCCATTTCTCTTCGGAATCGGTAAGAACGACGTTGCAGGGCCGATGAAACAGTTCCAGTCAACTGTATACGAGCAGGACGATATGCTTAAGTTGGTGGCAAGTATCAATAACGCCTGCGTCAAGCCCTTGGGCAGGGATAGACTTGAGGAAGCTTTTGAGATATGGTGGCCCAAACTGCAGACTAGGATGGGTCGCCTGGAGGATATTCCCCCGGACAAGAGTGCACCCGAGGCTGCTGACCGAAGAACTGAGGATTTTCTAACTGAAATCCTAGATATCGTAAGGGACATAAAGCGCGAACTTGCGTCGATGGTCGATGACACTTCTCACACAGTTCCACTGCAGACTCTTCGATCAGGGCAGGACGCACCCCGACCGGTAATCTCAGCCCATGTCGCAGCGCCACGTCGCCGACTGTCCCGTAGCGCGGACGCACTGCGCGACGAACCGGAGGACACCAACACCGTCCGGGCTGCCGACCATGGACAAGATTGGCTTATACACCTGCTTGATGCGCGCGAGCACGTACGCCTTGCACGTAACGAACGGGGCAGCGCTCAACGGCAACTCCTGGATGCACTCGATGGAATGGCCGCCGCCCTACGCGCCGCCCTGGAGGGTGACGCCGGTCGTGTGCGGGACCTGCTAATAGCCGCACAGGAGATCCGGAACGACGAGGGACGCCGACTACTGGTGTCCCAGCAGCACGAATCGGACGCAGAGGCGTCCCTGGACGCGGCTTTGCGGAGCTTGCTGCCGTCTGGGGAGGAGGTCGAGCCGAATGCTGGAGAAGACACCGGCCAAGGCTCCCCAAAAGAGATCACGGCGCCAAGGACACTGGACCCTTATGCTCCTAGCTAGCTAACGGCGCATCTCGTCGCTCGGCTTGATCAACCTACGTCCGCCGGTTGCGGCGAAATTTTCCGCTTTCATCGAATGACCGTCGCTCCGTAGCCCGTTGCCATAGCACCACAGAATGTTTGATCCCAACCGCGATAGGGCGGTAACGGTCCATGATCATGGTCGGCGTGGAGCCTGCAGGCGGCTAGCTGGCGTCGGCGGGGTCGAAGAGGCGGAGGGTGTGTGCCCTGGCGGCGGCCTCGCCCCGGCTGGCGACGCCCAGCTTGCCGAGGATGTTGGACACGTGGACGCTGGCCGTCTTGGGCGAGATGAACAGCTCGGCGGCGATCTCCCGGTTGCTGCGCCCGGCCGCGACCAGCCGGAGTACCTCGAGTTCGCGTTCGGTGAGGCCGAGCGGGCCACCCCCGGTGCCCGGGTCGCCTGACACCTGGCCCCCGGACGCGTCGTCGCCGGTCAGCCGGATCCTGGCGCGCCGGGCGAGGATCGCGATCTGCTCGGCGAGCGGGTGCGCGCCCAGTTCGTCAGCCAGCGGGACCGCGCGCCGCAGCCGTTCCGCCGCGCCGTCGCGGTCGCCGCGGGCCAGCGC
>JBAUAY010000182.1:0-2721 GCA_049676235.1 Streptosporangiaceae bacterium | reverse complement strand
CGGTCCTTCGCCTCGAAGCTGGCCGCGGTGAGGTCACCCCACTGGTAGTTCTTCACGGTCGGGTCGACCGTGTTAAGTCCCGCCCGCCGGACGTGGCGCGGCACGATCGCAGAGGTGCCGAAGATCTGCTCGTGCGGAGGGAATGCCCACAGGTAGGGAATCGCATACGCATACACCTGGGCGGTCAGCTTGCTCAGGTCCTTCTCACCCTTGCGCCGGCCGAAGCCCCGGGTGATCGTGAGGTTCACGTAGGACTCGCGCAGCTGCGAGAGCGACACGCACCGCTTGCCGATCTCCTCCAGCTCCGCCTTCGCCAACGGCGACTCCAGCCGCAGCTTGCGCGCACCGTCCAGCAGCCGGTCGACGTGGTCGCTCAAGCGGAAGATGTTCCCGTGCCACACGTGCGCCACGGTGTACGTCAGGTCCGAGTGACCGAACCCGGTGTCGAAGATAGAGATCCGGGCCTCGGACGCGGGGACGTAGTCGCCTTCGATCCACGCGACACCACCGGCGAACCGGCTCGAGGTGTCCAGTTCGTAGTCGCTGTACTGGATGACCGAGCCGGGTGGGGTTTCCTCGCGGATCGCCCCGGGCTCCACGCTCACCAGGTTGCTTGTGGAGAAGTCGCTACTGGGCTCGGCGATCGTCATGTCCGACAGTCCTTCCGGGAGTTCAGGGTCCGATTACTTGACCGGTGCTCTAGGCACATCAACGGTTCGGCGGGGAGGCTTGTGCCGACTTCTCCAGCTCTACGACCTCCTGGCGGTAAACGCCGGCGGATTGATTCGTGATTCGCGAGCGTAGATACAGCAGGTACCACAGCACCCCGACGGTCTCGGCTCCGAGTAGGTACAGGGCTGCCGTGTGGCCCTCGTGTGGGGTGAGCGCGATCACGATGATGGCTGCCGCGTAAGTGAAGGCGACGACCGCGACGGGTACGAACCAGCGGCCTAGTGAGAAGTCGCCCGGACGGTGATGAGGTATCTTCCGCTTCCGGTAGGCGTAGATCGCCCCGCCGACGGTGAGCGCGTAGATGAAGTAATAGGCGACGCTGGCGATTGATACGACGTTGGCGGCGATCCCCGCCGACAGCAGGTTGATCCCGATGCCCACCGCTGCGACGAGCAGGATCGATGCGATGGGGGTCTTGGTGGCGGGGTTGACGCGGCCAAGTAGCGCCGACCCGGGGAGCATCTTGTCGCGTGACAGCGCGAATGTGAGCCGGGTGGCCACCACCATATTGGCGAGCACGCACGAGAAGATGGCCAGGAAGACCGCTACCTGCAGGATTCCAGCGGCGATGGCACCGAAGTGGCTCTGGAAGATGTAGATGAGGGGGTTCTTGGGCTGGCCGAGAAGATTGGCCACGCCGTGCGGGATCGCGATGAGGAATCCGATGATCATGAACAGGCTTGCCCCGACCGATACATAGTTGGCCCGGATCATGGCGTACGGCGTGACGGATCTGGGGTCCTCGGTCTCTTCGGCCAGGTCTGCGGCGCCCTCCCACCCGATGAAGCAGTACAGGGGAAGTAGCGCGGCCAGCACGAAGCCGTACCAGAGGGCCCCGCTTGACGTCCGCTGCGTCGACACCAGGATCGGGAAGCCCGCGTCGTGATGGAAGAAGAAGATGCCACCGAAGAACAGCAGGGCCGCGGCGCCTACCGATCCCGTGATCTCGAAGAAGACCCCAGTGTTGTTGACGGCACTGACGGCGCGAATGCTGATGATGTTGATGAACGCGGCGACGGCCATCGCCACGCCTGCGAACAGCACAATGTCGCCGTGTGTCGGTGACTTCCAGATGTCACTGGCGAAGACGGTGGCCAGCGCGACCGCCGTGGCGGCCGTGCCTGCTATGAAGGCCAGCATCGCGGTGTAGCCGGTGAACCAGCCGTAGTGCGGATTGATCAGGCGGCTGTTCCACTGGTAGGCAAAGCCGGTGATCGGGATGCGGGCGGCCAGATGCGCGTATACCAGGACGATGAGGAAGACGCCCGCTGCGCAGGGAATCCAGAGCCAGACGCCGGCCGCACCGGCGGTTCCGAACAGGCTCGGCAGCAGGAAGAAGATCGCCGTGGTGATGCTGATCATCGAGAAGGCGATGGCGAACGATCCGTACGGTCCCAGAGTGCGCCGGAGAGACTGGTGATAGCCAAATTGATGGAGGTCATCTACATCGTTGGCGTCTGACAGCCCGGTTTCTACGTTGGTCAACGTTCTCGCCTTTCGTGAGGCCATGGTGAGGAGTAGCGGCGCGTCCGGCGGTTATGTTCTCGATGCGCTTCGCCCGGATCGGTAGGCGTACGGCTGCGGAATCCTGAGCACCGCAGGAAACACGCGGTCGAACGCGTGGTTGGTGTGCGGCCACCCGAGCCCCATGCTCGCCAGCGACCGCCCGTGGTAGCCGTCGGTCAGGGCCAGCCACGGGCCAATGTGCTGAGGCCGGTTCAGCATGGCCATCTCCACGGCCATCTCCACGGCCAGGCTGCCATGGAGGGTAAACCCGATTCGCTTGAGGTCGCCGGGCGCCGACTCCGTCATGGCCTTGCTCAGGAGCAGGAGGGGAATGGAGTCGAAGTTGGACCTGAGGCGGCTGAGCTGGCGCGCCTGCGCGAAGGCGGCTTCGACCACCTCGGGAACTGAGGCCCCGATGTTGTTCGACCAGGCCATCGAGGTGCAGTCGATGTACTCGTTGCCCTTAGAGTCCCAGACGAGGGC
>JBAUAY010000181.1:0-4736 GCA_049676235.1 Streptosporangiaceae bacterium | reverse complement strand
GTCAGCCCAGGTAGGCGCCGAAGCCGCTGGTCTGCCAGGTCGCGCCGGCCGCGGTGATGGCGAATGCCTCGTACCCGTCCAGGCTCTCCACCCAGTCGCGGGCCAGAGATCCCATCGCGAAGGCCGCCGTGGCGAAGGCGTCCGCCTCGGCCAGTGTCGCGCCGACCACGGTGATGCTGGCCAGGCCGGCCGGTGGCTGCCCGGTATACGGGTCGATGATGTGCGGGCCGCGCTCAGCGACGCCGGAGGTGGCCACCGCGAAGTTCCGCCCGGCCACCACCACCGCCAGCCGGCCTGGCCGCAGCGGGTCGGCGATCCCGACCCGCCATAGCCGGCTGCCGACGAACTGGACGTCGCCGCCGCCGTTGACGCTGTGCTCCGCCGAGCCCGCCGCGGTGAATATCGCGGCGGCCCGCTCAATAGCCCATCCCTTCACGTACCCGGAGGGGTCGAACGTGCCGCCTGGCGTGGTGGTGAAGTACCCGCCGCTGCGCGCGCTGATGACCGCGCACGCCTGGAGTACCTCGGCGAGTTCGGGCGCGCAGTCCGCCAGCGGCAGTTCCCCGCGGCCGAACCGGCTGACATCGCTTTCCTCCCGGTACGGCGAGAAGGTGGCGTCCACCCAGTGCAGCCAGCGCACCGCCTGGCCGAGGGACCCTTTACCGCGCGGCTCCCCGGCGCGGGCGGGCACGTCGAAGGAGACAACCGTGCCCATCACGTGCTCAGCGTGCCTGCGCCGGTTTGGGGTCCCGTCGCCCGTCATGCGGCTTAGGCGCTCTTGTCCAGCGCGCTTTGCAGCGATTGGATGTAACCCGCGCTGGTGTAGCTGGCGCCGGACACGGCGTCGATCTTGCCGTTCTGGGCCGAGAGCGTCTCGCTGATCAGCTTGGGGAAAGCGAACGCGCCGATCTGGATGTCGTGGAGGGTGTTGGCCGGCTGCACCAGGACCGCGACCTTGACGATCTTGGTGTTCCGCTCGATCAGCTGGATCTGGACCGGACCGTAGGCGGTGTTAGCCGCCTCTCCGTCGACCGCGGTCTCGCCTGCGGGCAGCTTGCCCGCCAGCGACCCCTGCGGGAATTCCCCGGGGACGGTCGTCGTCTGCCCGCCTGACGACGAGGATGACGACGAGCTACCGCCCGACCCGCCGGTCGTCGCCGCCACGGGCACGGACGGGACGTGCGACTTGAACGACAGCAGGGCTACGAGACCGGCGATGGTGCCGGTGACGGCCAGGATCACCCGGCGCATTTTCGCGGATCCTCTCCCTCAGAACTCGAACGACTCGAAGTGGATGCGCTGCCTGGGCACCCCGGCGGCGCGCAGCGCGCGGACCGCGGCCGTGGTCATGCCGGCCGGCCCGCAGACGTAGGCGTCCTGCTCGTCAAGGCCGGGCACCAGGGACCGCAGTACCCGGGGAGACAGCGGGTCGCCGCCGATCTCGTCCCGCGTCCCGACCAGGTAGTGCACGGTCGCGCCGCGCGCGGCCGCGATCGCGTCGAGCTCATCGCGGAACACGATGTCCCGCTCGCTGCTGGCGCGGTAGATCAAGGTGACGTGTCCGGGCAGCGTCGCGAAGATGGCCCGCAGCGGCGTGATACCGACCCCGCCGGCGAGCAGCAGCACGCCGCGGTCCGAATCAGCCGGGGTGAGCGCGCCGTAGGGCCCCTCGGCGAAGACGCGGGTCCCTGGCTGCAGCCGCGCGAGCGCCTGGCTATGGTCACCCAGGTTCTTCACGGTGATCCGCAACACGTCCGACCCCGGCGCGGCAGACAGCGAGAACGGGTGCGAGGTCCACCACAGCGACTTGGTCAGGAACCGCCAGCGGAAGAACTGCCCGGGCTCGGCGTCCAGCTCGTCCAGCCGTGCGCCGCCGATGTAGACCGAGATGACGCCGGGCGCCTCGGCTTTTACTCCGAGGACCTCGAAGCGGTGCCTGCGGTACGAGCGCAGCGGGATCGCGACCCGGTACCACAGCACCAGGACGAGCACCGTCAGGTACATCGCGGACCACCAGAACCGCGCGGCCAGGTTGCTGACGAACGACGCGCCGTCAGCGAACTGGTGGCTGAACGCCAGGGCAATCGCCAGGTAGGTGTACAGGTGCAGGTAGTACCACGTCTCGTAGCGCACCCGCCGCCTGGCGGCGCGCATCGAGATGATGCCGATGCCGAGCAACAGGAAGCCGGCCACGGTCGCCATCAGCACGTCCGGGTACTGGGTGAGCAGCGTGGCCGTCTCGCTCACCACGCTGGTGTGCGCCGTGACCGCGTAGCCCCAGATAATGAGCAGGCCGTGCGCGACCACGCAGCTGACGACGTACCGGCCGCCCATGGCGTGCCAGCGGGCCAGCTGGTCGGTGCCCAGGCCCCGCTCGAGCGGCGGCAGCCGCGACATCAGCGCGACCAGGACCACCACGCCGTACCCGCAGAGCAGGCCGAGGATCTCACCCGCGCCGGTCAGCCAGCTGCCGAGCCCGTGCACGCCGGGGGTGCTGTGCCACCACAGGGCCATGACCACGAGCCCGCCGGCGATGATGACCGCTAGCAGGCCGCGAGCGCTGACCCGGCTGGGGCGGTTGTTGGGCCGAACGGGCATCGGTCTCGCCTGCGGACGGCGCGACGGCCCGGGCCGGGGCGCCGTCGGCGGCTGCTTCGGCCCCCGGTACGCCTCCGCACCGGCATGGCGAGCCGGGCTAGATCGCCTGGCAACGCTGGTCACCCGCACCTCCCCTTCGGATGGCTCTAGCTGGATCGTATGCTCAGCCGAGCAGAATAGCCCCGTCCACGCACGGGCAGAATGTCGCCCTCATCTCCCCTAGTTATGACTACGTGGCGCGATGCTGCACGGTTCAGCCGCCTCTCGTAAGCGCTTTGTAATCGACCTGCCGGCCTATGTCAACTTGGGTTGACAGTCGGTCAGTGTCAACATAGATTGACAGCATGGACAACGCACCCGCCCTGGCAGCGGCGGCCGACAGCTCCGATCCGCGCACCGGACTCCGGGCCGTCGCCGCCCTCCGCAGGCTGCTGGAGCAACTCGAAGCGCTGCAGGTGGACAACGCACGGGAACACGACTGGTCCTGGCAGGAGATCGCGGAGATCCTCGGCGTGTCCCGGCAGGCCGCACACAAGAAGCACGCGCGCCGCGCTCGCGTGCGCTGAGAAAGGGACACTGACGATGTTCGAGCGGTTCACCGACAAGGCCAGGACGGTCGTGATCCTGGCTAGGGCTAAGGCCACCGAGCGCGGCGACCAGATCCGCCCGGTGTACATGCTGTACGCGCTGGCGTCCGCCGAGGGCGTGGCTGCCCGGGCGCTGGCCAGCCTGGGGGTCGACGCGGACTCAGTTGAGGATCTGTTTGACCGCACCACCCCCCTACGCAGTCCGCTCGAGGGCGAGGCGACCAGCGAGGACGCCGAAGCGCTGGCCGCGATCGGCATCGACCTGGACGAGATCAAGCACAGGATCGAGGAGAGCTTCGGGCCCGGCGCGCTGGCGCGCACCGGTGCGCTGGCGCACCAGGGCCCGCTCAACTGGACCGGCCGGGTGACGCTGACCCGGGAGTCCAAGCGGTCGCTGGCCTTCGCGCTCAAGGAGGCCCGGGCCATGCATCATAACTACATCGGCACCGAGCACCTGCTGCTCGGCCTGCTGAGCGCGGCCGAACGCAACCCGCGCGGTGAATTCACCCCCGATACGCTCCGCGAGCTTGGCATCGATCCGGCTCAGGCCAGGCAGCGCGTGCTCGACGAACTGCGGCAACCTTCGGTGTGAACCCGCCGGGCCGGCGGGTCCTTGACGGTACTTACTTCTCCGATAGGTCTTCCTAGCCCTTAAGATAGCTTATCGTGCCTGTACGGAGAGTATCTATTCAATTACACAGAGCCATAATCTGTCATGGGGGACATCACGGATAGGATATGGCCAAATGCTTAGAGTAAGCGACGTTTGGGAGAGAGCGCTCCACACACCCGCCATGGCCGGCGCCCGACCAGGCGACGTCATCGTCATCCGTTCCGGCAGCAGCTACGACGGCAAGCAGGGCATGAGCCTGGCCACCGGCGTGAGCAGCCGGTCCGCGGGCGCCCAGGCCCTGTGCCTGCACCTGGTGACGATTCCCCCCGGGACTCGCGGCGTGCCGCATGTCCACGACGGGCACGAGTCCGCCATTTATACCGTCAGCGGCGAAACCGAGGTCTGGCATGGCGAGGGCCTGCTGCAGTGCACCGTAGTCCACGCCGGGGATTTCATGTATGTACCGCCGGGCACCCCGCACCTGCCGGTGAATCGCAGCGACGTCATGACGGTGGCCGTGGTGGCCCGCACCGACCCTCAGGAGCAGGAGAGCGTGGTCACCATGAACCTGCCGCCGCATCTTGCCGAGCTAGATGCCTTTCCCGTCGCCGGCCAGTAACCCAACCGTGGAGTAAACCAATACCACGGGCGAATGCCTCGGGCTCAGCCCTCAAAGGCCTCGGGCGGGGGGCACGCGCAGACCAGGTTCCTGTCGCCGTAGGCCTGGTCGATACGCCGCACTGGCGGCCAGTACTTCCCCCGGCGGTCTACGCCGGCCGGGAAGGCCGCCTCTTCGGCCTGATACGGGTGTTTCCACTCCCCCGCGATGAGCATCTCGGCGGTATGCGGGGCATTCTTCAACGGGTTATCGAGCGCATCGTACTCACCGGAGGCCACCCGGGCGATCTCCGTCCTGATCGCGATCATCGCGTCGCAGA
>JBAUAY010000180.1:0-3902 GCA_049676235.1 Streptosporangiaceae bacterium | reverse complement strand
CTCGCCAGAGCGGGAGGCCGAAGAGCAGGACATGCGCCAGGCCTGGGTACCCAGGGCCAGGTTCGAGGAGATGATCAGCGAAGGCGTCATCACCGACGACTCCACCGTCGCGGCGTACGCGCTGCTGCTGCTGCACGAACGAGCGCGGCCAGAAACGGGCTGACCGGCGACGGCAGCGGAGCGGGGACGGCTAGGGCGCATCGGCCAGAGCGTCGCCGTCAGGCAGGCCGAAGGCACGCAGTGTGCTACTCGAGCCGGGTGAGGCCATGGGTCTCGATTGGGTAGAACGCCACGTTCATATGACTCTTTTCAATAGAACGCCGCGTTCATTTGGTATCCGCGCCGCCCGCGGGACGAGATCAGCGGGCGTTATGCCCGATATGTACAGAACGGGACGGCGGCGGCGCCTATCGCCCGGAGCCTCAATCCTTAGATCGGGCGGGCGGCCCTAGCTGAGCAGCGGGGCGAACAGATCGCCGTGCTTGGCCACCCGGTCAAGGACTTTGTCGGCGGTGAAGAACAGGTCCTGCGGCTGGCGGCAGGCCTGCACCTCGTCCCAGCTGACCGGGGTCGAGACCGTGGGAAACGGGCGGGCCCGCAGCGAGTAGGGGGCGACGGTGGTCTTGGAGCCGTTGTTCTGGCTCCAGTCGATGAGGACCTTGCCGGTACGCAGCACCTTGGTCATCCGGGACACCGCGCGGCGGGGCTGATCGCGTTCGAGCCGTTCGGCATAGGTCTTGGCCTGGTCGCTGGCCTGCTCGGAGGTCAGGCCGGAGATCGAGGCGTACAGCTGCAGCCCCTTGCCGCCGGAGGTCTTGGCCAGCGGCGCCAAGCCGTCCGCCTCGAGCAGCGGCCGCAGGTCCTGCGCCACCCGGCAGCAGTCCACGATGTTGGCGGGCGCTCCCGGGTCGAGGTCAAAGACCAGCAGGTCGGGCTCGCGGACTTCCGGCAGCCGCCACATCGGGGTGTGCAGCTCCAGGCCGGCCAGGTTGGCCGCCCAGATGAGCGCGGGCAGGTCGTCCACCACCAGGTAGGTCACGCTGGTGCCCCGCGCCCGCGAGCTTTCCGAGTTGACCCGGGCGGTGCGGATCCAGTCCGGCCGGTGCGCGGTGACGTGCTTCTGGAAGAAGGCCTCGCCGTCCACGCCCTCGGGGTAGCGCTTGAGGGTGAGCGGCCGGCCCGCGATGTGCGGCAGCAGCACGGGGGCCACCCGCTGGTAGTAGTCGAGCACCTCGGCCTTGGTGAACCCGCTCTCCGGATACAGGACCTTGCCGAGGTTGGTCAGCGTCAGCGTCCGCCCGTCCACCTGGACGGCCACCTTAGTTTCAGGGCTCACGGACCACGTCCGACGGGTCCTTGTCGTCGCGCAGGCCCTTGTACACCGGCGCCCGCATCCGGCCGGCCCTGGTCCATCTGTCGAAGGTCACCTCGATCACCAGCCGTGGCTCTACCCACACCGCGGTGCGGGCATGCTCGGGCGGCACCGGGCCGTCGAAGGGAGAATCCGGACGACGCAGCGGCTCGAGTCGCCGGCCCAGCAGGCGCAGCGTCTCGACGCTGAACCCGGTCCCGACGTGACCCGCGTAGATCAGCCCGGAGGAGTCGTTCACCCCGATGAGCAGCGACCCGACCTGGCCGGTCCGGTTGCCTTTCCCTGGCTTGTAGCCGGCCACGACGACCTCCTGGCGCCGGTGGTTCTTGATCTTGCGCCAGTGATCGGTCCGCTCCCCGGGCAGATACTTCGAGTCCAGCCGCTTGGCCACCACGCCTTCCATGCCGTGATCGACCGAGACGGCCTGCACGGCCGGGAAATCCGGGCCGGGGAACGACGGCGGGGTCTGCCAGTAGGGCCCGGCCAGGCCCAGCGAATCGAGCAGCGCGCGGCGCTCGGAGTACCCCTGCTCGAGCAGCGACCTCCCGTCCAGCTGCAGCACGTCGAAGACCAGGTAGGTCACCGGGTTCTGCGCGGCCAGCATCTTCGCCTGCGACGCGTCGGCGACGTGCATGCGCGGCTGCAGCGCCTCAAATTCGGGCCAGCCGTCCTCGCCGAACACCACGATCTCCCCGTCCAGCAGCAGCTGCTTGTGGTCGGTGGCGTTGCCGAGGCTGGCCAGCTCGGGATAGGCGACGGTGATGTCGCGTTCGGTCCGGGACATCAGGCGGACCCGGCCGCGCTCGACGAAGGCCAGCGCCCGCACGCCGTCCCACTTCATCTCCAGCGCCCAGTTCCCGTCGTCGGGCGGCGGTGTCGCCCACGAGGTGGCGAGCATCGGCCGGATCCCGGCGGGCAGCGGCTGACGGTCCCGGTGGATCATCCACTGGTTGCCGCGCGTCTGGAACAGCGCAAACTCCCCGGTGACCCGGCGCCCGTGCAGCCGGACCTTGACTTCTTTCTGCGCCCACTTCAGGGTTTCATAGCTGCCCTGGTCCCAGATGGTGACCGCGCCGGCCCCGTACTCTCCCCGCGGGATGTCCCCCTCGAAGCGGCCGTACTCCAGCGGATGATCTTCGGTGTGCACGGCCAGGTGGTTGACGGCCGGGTCGTCAGGCACGCCTTTCGGCAGCGCCCAGGACACCAGCACCCCGTCCCGCTCGAGCCGGAAGTCCCAGTGCAGCCGCCGGGCGTGGTGCTCCTGGATCACGAATGCCCCGCCGTCATGGCTCTCCCCCGCTGAAACGGTTTCAGCCGGGACAGGCTCCGGCGTGCGAGAAGCGTCCCGCTTGTCCCGGTACGCCTGCAGCTTGTCCACGTCTCCCGGTCTACCCGGGTTAGCCGGACCGGGAACGGGTAGCCAGGCCCGTTCGGTCCAAAGGTCTTGCCTGATCATCGGGGGACGTTACAAGTGTTACCTACATTGCCAACTTATTAACTTAAGGTAGTGGGGATTGTAAGGAATACGGCTACGGAGAACGGAGAGCGCCAGGATGGGCCTTAACGTCTACGTCGTCCTCGGCAGCGCGGTGGTCGGGCTGCTGGTCGGGCTGACCGGCGCCGGCGGCGGCGCCCTGATGACCCCGATGCTCATCCTGCTGTTCTCGGTGAAGCCGGCCGCGGCCATCTCCAGCGACCTGGTCGCCGCGGTGGTGATGCGGCCCGTCGGCGCGGCGGTCCACCTGCACAAGGGCACGGTGAACCTGCGCCTGGTCGGGCTGTTGTCGCTCGGCTCGGTGCCGATGGCGTTCCTGGGCGCCTTCCTGCTCAAGGAGATGGGCAACAGCTCCCCCGACCAGAAGAACGTCGAGATCGCGCTCGGCGCGGCCCTGCTGATCGGCGCGGCCGCCATGGTGCTCCGGTACATCCTGGACCGCCGGTCGCCCCGGGCACGCACCGGCAAGATCGCCGAGGTCAACATCCGTCCGGTCCCGACCGTACTGATCGGCATGGTCGGCGGGCTGATCGTCGGCATCACCTCGGTGGGCTCCGGCTCGCTGATGATCATCCTGCTGCTGTTCACCTACCCGATGCTCAGCGCGGGCAAGCTGGTCGGGACCGACCTGACGCAGGCGGTACCGCTCACCGCGGCGGCGGCCCTCGGCGCGCTGGCCTTCGGGCACGTCGAGTTCGGGGTGACCGCGTCGATCATCGTCGGCAGCGTGCCCGCGGTGCTGGTCGGCTCGCTGCTGTCGTCCCGGGCGCCGGACCGCTACATCAGGCCGGCCATCACCTTCGTGATCTTCGCGTCCGGCCTGAAGTACGTCGGCGTCCCGACCTACCCGCTGGGCTGGATCATGGGCACCGTGCTGCTGGCCGGCCTGGGGTACTGGCTGGCCACGAGGCGCCCCTGGCGCAAGGACCGGGACCTGGCCAGCGCCCCGCCGGGCCAGGTCGCCCCGGCTGGCCCCGTCGATGCCGGTCCCGTCGATCCGGCCGAGGGCCTTACCGTCAGGTGAACCGCGCCAAG
>JBAUAY010000179.1:0-10669 GCA_049676235.1 Streptosporangiaceae bacterium | reverse complement strand
GGTGCGGTGCGGCCCGGTGCGGTCGGCTCGCACCGCACCGCGACCGGCGGCCGGCCAGCCAGGCTCAGCGCGTACGGCAGCGTCCGGTGCGCTAGCCAGGCGACGTGCCGCAGCCGTTCTGTGTCGGGAAACTCGATGCCGAACGGACCGGTGATATCCAGCCCGTGCGCCCAGTGCTCGGCCAGCCGCGTGGTCGCCAGCGTGGCGGGCTTCACCGGCCCGGTCACCCATTCCAGCGGCTGCTCCGGGTCGGCTGCCCGGATCGCGGCCAGCCCCGCCTGCCGGGCCCGCTGCCACCGCGCGAACACCTCGGCAGGCGCCGCCCGCTCCATCCGGACCGCTTCCGCCGCGCGTTCGTCCATCGCGTCCCCGGCCACCGCACCCAGCCCCGCGCTCAGCCGCCGGTGGGCGGCCGTAGCCTCGACCCCTTCTTCTGACTGGGCCAGGTGCAACACCACATCGGCGATCGTCCAGCCCTTTGCCCCCGAGCGTGACATCCACTGCGCCTCGTCCAGGCCGAGCAGGATCTCCTCCAGCCGCTCCTGCTCCGCCGCCAGGTCGTCAAAGATCGTCATGCCCCGCACTATGGCACACCTTGTTACCGGCCGGTAGGTACCGGATCTCCCAAAACCCGCCCCGCTCCTGTAGGGCCTCCACTAGCACCAAACCATGATCATGGCCAGTCTTGGGCGCTATTTGCCCCGAACTGTCCACGATCATGAAACGGGCCAAGGCCAGCCGCCTTGGTGCCTTTCTGGAAACCGCCGAACAGGACGGAAAGAACCACAAGGATCGCGATCAGCAACACGATCCACAGCAGGCAGCCCCCGGCCCGTGATCGCGGCCAGCGCCGGCGCTGCCGCCGGTCCCTGTAGCGATCCGGTCGGCTGAACAAGGACCTGTACATACGCGTGTGTATGCCCAGGCACAGCGCAATATGCCGCGCCCGCCGAATTATCTGGACCCGCGAGGGTAGCTCAATGCCCCGTGAGGCTCCAAAGCCAGGCGCATGACGTGAGGAAGACCATGCCGCGCGTGCCGAGAGTAGGGTCGCTGGCCGGAATCGTAGGAGCGGTCGCCGCAGTGCTCGTGCTGATCGTGGTGCTTTCCGCGGTCCACCTGCTGCCCCAGCTGCGGAACCCGTTCGCGCAGACCACCACCGTCCGCAGCCAGCCCGTCATCCTGAAGTCGATCACCGAGCTCAGCCGCTACGAGGCGGCGAGCGGCTCGTTCGAGGTCGTGGTCGACCTGACCAAGCGCACGTCGCTGCTGCCGTCGTTCCTGGCCGGCAGCGAGACCCTGTTCATCGGGCAGGGCACCGACATCGCCTTCATCGACTTCTCCCAGCTCAAGAGCCAGGCTCTCACGATGAACGCGAACCGCACCGCGGTCACCGTCGCGCTGCCGAAGGCCCAGCTCGAGCCGGCCGTGCTCAACGTCGCCCAGTCGTACGTGTACGCCCAGCAGCAGGGCCTGTTCGACCGCATCGGCAATTTCTTTGCTGGCAACCCGAACAGCCAGCAGCAGGTCTACATCCTGGCTCAGCAGAAGATCCAGACCGCGGCCCGGCAGAGCCCGCTGCTGACCGAGGCGCAGAAGAACGCCGAGGGGATGCTCGACGGCATGCTGACGTCGCTGGGCTTCCAGCACGTCACCGTCACCTTCGGCGCAGCCCAGGCTAGCTAGGAAGGCCCGTTTGCGTTAGAGCGTGCTCTAACTCATAGGCTCGTAAGCGTGACGACCTGGAACATCGGCGAGGCCGCCGCCAAGTGCGGTCTTTCCCAGCACACCCTGCGCTGGTACGAGCGGATCGGCCTGCTCGGGACCATCGAGCGGGGCGGGGACGGCCGCCGTCGGTTCAGCGACAGCGATCTGGACTGGCTGTCGGTGCTGATCAAGCTGCGCGCAACCGGAATGCCGGTGCGAGACATGCAGCGGTACGCCGAGCTGGTCAGGTCGGGCGCCGGTCAGGCAGAGCGCATCGAGCTGCTGAAAAAGCACCGCGATGAGGTGCGACGGGCGCTGGCCGCTCAGCGGGAGTGCCTGAAGCTACTCGACGCGAAGATCGGCCATTACTCCAGCTGCCTGTCCGCGCCGCAAACCACCGAACTGTAAAAGGAGCAGGTACAACACATGCGCACCACCAAACTCGGCCAGCTCACCGTGTCCGCGCAGGGCCTGGGCTGCATGGGGATGAGCGAGTGGTACGGCGCCACCGACTGGGATGAGTCGATCGCGACCATTAACCGTGCCCTGGATCTCGGCGTGACGTTCATCGACACCGCGGATATCTACGGCGCGGGCCACAACGAGGTGCTGGTCGGCCGCGGGATCGCACACCGCCGCGACGAGGTGCAGCTGGCCACGAAGTTCGGCATCGACCGATCGGCCGGCGACGCGCACCGCGTCGTCCGCGGCGAGGCCGCCTACGTGAAGCGGTCCTGCGAGGCGTCACTGGTGCGGCTTGGCGTCGAGCGGATCGACCTGTACTACCTGCACCGCCCGCCGCAGACGGCCGAGATCGAGGAGACCGTCGGCGCGATGGCCGAGCTCGTGGCCGAGGGCAAGGTCGGCCACCTGGGCCTGTCGGAGGTCGACGGCGAACTGCTGCGCCGGGCGCACGCGGTGCACCCGATCACCGCGGTGCAGAGCGAGTACTCGCTGTGGACCCGTGACGTCGAGCGCGATGCGATCGGCGCCATGCGCGAGCTCGGCGTCGGCTTCGTGCCCTATTCGCCGCTCGGCCGCGGCTTCCTGACCGGCACTGTCGACCTGAGCACGCTGGACGCCAGGGATTTCCGCAGCCGCAACCCGCGGTTCGCCGGCCAAGCCGGCCAGGCCAACCTGGCGATCGCCGACGCGGTCCGGTCGGTGGCCGACGCCCACGGCGTGGCCCCCGCGCAGGTGGCGCTGGCCTGGGTGTACGCCCAGGCCGACCGGCTCGGCGTGGCGCTGGCGCCGATCCCGGGCACCAAGCGGGTCAAGTGGCTCGAGCAGAACGTCGCCGCCCTGGACATCACCCTGACCGCCGACGAGCTCGCCGTCCTGGACCCGCTGGCCGGCCAGGTCACCGGCGCGCGCTACTAACCCCGCCGCCTAGGCCGCGCGAAGCCCGCCTTGGGGAGGCGAACTAGGGAGTTTCTCTAGGGACTGTGGTCTCGACTCAGCAGACAGTGGATCTATCCACTCGCTGAGATATGGAGAACCTAGAAATGAGCACCCCGTCCTACACCCCCAACCGGCAGGCCCCCAACCAGCAGGCCCCCTACCAGGAGGCGCCGTACCAGGCCCCCTACGAGGAGGCGCCGTACCAGCAGGTCCCCTACCAGCAGGTCCCCTACCAGCGGGTCCCCTACCAGCAGGCCCCCAACCAGCAGCCCACCGGCCCGTCTTGGTTCCGCATTTGGGCCCTGGTCGTCGGCACAGCGGTAGCGGTGACCTTTGTGGCGCTGGCGCTGGCCCTGTGGCATGGCCACTCCAGCACCGCCCCGGCCACCCACGGCACGCCGACCTCGACGTCCATTCCGGCCAAGCCCACCGCGCCGGTCAGCCCCGTGACCCCGGCCCACCCGACTGCCCCGGTCACGCCTCCGGCTCACCCCACCGCCCCGGTCACGCCCCCAGCTCACCCCACCGCCCCGGTCACGCCTCCGGCCCACCCCACCGCCCCGGTCACGCCCCCGGCTCACCCCACCGCCCCGGTCACGCCCCCGGCCCACCCCACCGCCCCGTCGGGAACCCAGGGCAACGCCACCACTGGTAACTAGATGACCGTCATCCCGTCGGCCGGGTCCAGGGACGCACACCTGGAACCGGTTAGACCGCGGCCGGCTGGCGCCATTGCTCGACGAAGCGCCGCAGTTCTTGCCGTCCTTGCAGGCCGCACTTGGCGTAGATGTTGCCCAGGTGATACTCCACGGCCTTGCGGCTGATGAACAGCTCAGCCGCGACCTCGGGATTGGATAGTCCCTTCCCTACCAGATGGGCTACCTCCGTCTCCCGGCTGGTCAGCACCAAGACAGACTGCTTCTTCGCCGGGTTTCCTGGAAGGTGGCAGGCCGCCAGCTCCTCTTCGGTCCGGGCCACGAATGGCGTGGCGCGCAGCGCTAGGTACAAATCGTTCGCCCGTCGCAGGCGCTCGACCGCTTGGCGCCGCTGGCCTATCCGCCGCAGGAACCGACCGTGGGCCAGCAGCAGCCGGGCGGTGTGCACCGGGCTGTGCCCGCTCGCGGTGTCCTCGCCGTGCTGGTAGATCCGCCCGGCCTCCTCTGGGGCGCCACGCTGCTCGGCCAGCCATCCGTCCAGCCAGGCCATGGCCGGCTGCAGGTAGCTAGCCTGGCGGCCGTCGACGCGCAACTGGTCCAGGGCGGCGGCGGCCTGCCCGGTCTGGCCCGAGCCGACCAGGCCCTCGACCAGCAGCGGCCGCCACAAGACCGCGTACACCCGGCTGCGGCCATCCAAGACCGAGTCATCCCGCCAGTACCCAAGCGCGTCGGCCATGCCCAGGTAGTCACCGGTCGCTTGGCACACCAGGGCCCGGGCCATCGCCGCGTAGAGTCGCTCCTGGCCGTATCCCAGGCTGGCTGCCGCCTCCTCGGCCAGGCGGGTGTGCCGCTCGGCCTCCTCGGCCGCGCCGCGTCCGGCCGGCACGCAGCTCGCCGCCAGGTGCAGCAGCGGCAGTTCGTAGCGGCGGGAATGGATCGTCGCGGCCGAGAATCCCTGCTCGGCGGTGAGCAGCACGTCGTCCCACGCGCCGGCCAGGTACTGGGCCAGCGCCAGGTAAAAGTAGGCGCGTAGGCCCAGGGTGAGGGTGGCTCCCCGGCGCGCCAGCCTGAGGCTGGCGGTCATGTCGGTCACGGCCTGGCCCAGGTCGCCGGCCAGCAGCCGGAATACCCCCCGGAACGACAAGCCGTCGACATCGACCGGGCCGACGCGGGCCGTGTCAGCCTCAAGGTGCCCCAGCTCGGCCAGGGCGTCCCGCGGGCCGGCCACCTGGGAGGCGCCGATGGCGATCAGGGTGCGCGTCTGGCTGGCGGCCGCCGCGTCCAGGCACCCGGTGTCCAGTGCCCACTTCCCGAAGGTCATCACCTTCTCCCCGTCCCCCAGCAGCGTGTAGGTGCCGGCCAGCCGGTTGGCGATCATCGCGGCCAGTGGCCGGCTGTCCGGGTCGTTCCGCACCTCCGCCAATGCCTCGCTGAACCACTGCTCCGCCTCGCCGAGCTGGCCCGAGGAGAATGCCATCGTGCCCAGCACGCAGCTGCGCAGCGGGGACGGCCCCGACGCTTCCACCGCCTCGCGCAGGGCCAGGCCCCGGGACTCCTCGGCCAGCATCAGATGCAGTGCCGCGGTCAGCAGCCGCCGTTCCCGGTCGGCCCGGCCGGGAGAGACGTCCGAGGCCCACTGCAGGTGGGTGGCGGCCAACGCCAGGCGGCCGCCGGCTGCCTCTTCGCCCGCCAGCCGCTCCAGCTGGGCGGCCAGGGCCTCGTCCGGATGGTCCAGGGCGGCGACCCGATGCTCCCAAGAGGCCGACTCGTTGACGATGCCGGCCGCGCGCGCGTGCAACATGCGACGCCTGGTGGCGGTGATGCCGGCGTAGATGGCGTCCCGCACGAGCGGGTGGCGGATCTCGACTGGGCCGGCTGGTTCTTCCGGCGACCAGTCCACCAGGCCGGAGGCCACCGCCGGTTCTATCGCCGCGCTGGGTGACTCGATCTGCGCCGCCTGGCCCAGCTGGGCCAAGGGCATCCGCAGGTTCAGGACCGAGAGCATCTCCAGAATGTCCCGGGTCTCTGGCGGCAGCACCCTGAGGTGGTCACCGATGGCGGCGGCCAGCGACCGGGGCAGCGCGAGCCGTCCGGGCGCACGCGGATCGAAGTCGAACCCTTCGCTCATGAGAGTGCGCAGGTACAAGGGGTGCCCGCCGGTGCCCCTGTACAGCCATTGGACGGTCTCATCGTTGAGCGATCCGGGGCTGAGCGCGGTCGCAAGCGAGGCGACCTCATCCGGGCCCAGCCCGCCCAGCGGCAGAGACAGCCGGTTCTCGATGCTCAGCAGCAACCGCTGGGCGGCCTCGTCCAGGCGGTCGCTGGGCCCGCGGTAGATCACGACGGCGAGTACCGGGTCAACTGACAGCCGCCGCAGCATGAATGTCAGGGCCTCCACCGACCTGCGGTCGGCCCACTGCAGGTCATCGACCACGATGGCTACCGGCCCGGTGGCCTGCTGCTCTCCCACCACCTCCAGCAGCCGCGCACCCACGGCGAACGACGAGGCGGGTGAGCCGGTCCCGGCCGCCGGGACGGCACCCCCGGCCGTCCTGAGCAGCTGATCGACGATCCCGAAGTCCAGATCGGTCTCGGCCTGGCCGGCCCGGGCCGACAGCACCCTCAGGTCGGCGGCCCCGGTCAGGCACCGCCGGGCCAGGGCCGTTTTCCCTATCCCTGGATCACCCTCGATCGCCACCAGCCACGGCTGCCCCGCCTCCACCCGGTTCAGGACCTCCGCGACGCTCGCGAGCGCTGCCGCCCGGCCCACGAAAAGGTCGAGCGGCACCTGCTGGTCCTGCACGCACCCACCTCACTCCCTGTGGCGTCAGCCACCCCGGACGATTACGAGCGTAACCGTCCAGGGAGCCCTTCCGGAGGGGGACGAACCAGGGAGTTTCTCCTGGGACCATGGTCTCGGCCAGCTCGGCGACGGCACACCTTGTTCAACACCGGGCCTAACGCCACCAGGGGAGGCGGCGCTGCTCGGCCACGTGCGAGGCCGGGTCGGTGATCGCGCGGGCGTGCGAGTTGAGGTGCTGCAGGTGCTCGGCCACCCACAGCAGGTGCGGGTGGTGCGGGGCGGTGATGACGCGGACCAGGTCCGTGCGGTCGTCCTCCCCCCGCCCGTCAGCATCACCGGCTCCGGTCAGTCTAGGTCCGATCAGTCCAGGTCCGGTCAGCACCGCCACCTCGCTGTCCGCGGAGGCCGGCGTGTTGCCGTTGCCGGTTAGGCCGGTGAACGCCGGGACCGTGACCGGCAGCAGCACCTGGCCGGCGACCGGCCGCCCCACCAGCGCCGCGACCCCCTCGTAGAAGCCCGTCAGGTCCGCCGTGGCGTGCGCCAGCGCGGTGCGCGCGTAGGCCGTGCCGCGGTGCTTGTGCTGCCGGCCGTGCGCGGGATCCTGCAGCCCAGCCAGTGAGTAGGCGGTCAGCCGGAGCCGCATGGACGCCATCACCAGCATCCACAGGTCCTCCTTGGACACCCGCTTGGTGCCCTGCTCGGCCAGGAAGCCGCGCAGCGCCTCGTCGAGCCGAATGCCGGCGGTGACCGCCGCGGCGCCCGCGTCCGGCGCGTCGGCCCTGGTGCCCAGGGCCCAGTCGACCGCCTGGGTCAGGTAGGCGGCGCCGCGACGGAACGCGTCGGCGAGGTCGTCACCGACCACGGAGGCCGCGCCCCGCGGCCAGAATAGGACGCCGACCACCAGGCTCACCAGGCAGCCGATGGCCACGTCCTCGATGCGCAGCAGGCCCACCCGCCAGCCGGCCGGCACGAGCAGGTTGAACAGGACCACCACGACGACGGTGAACGCCGCCTGGCCGAAGGCGAACGGCAGAGTGCCCGGCGCGTAGGCGGCTATGGCCAGGGCGATAGGCAGCGCGGTCCACAGCGCCGGGGTGCTGGTGCCGATGCCCAGCAGCAGCAGCGCGCCGATCACAAAGCCGACCACAGTGCCGCCCAGCGCGCGCAGCGCGGTGGACTCGGTGGACGCCGCGTTGGTGCGCAGCACCGACAGGGTGCCGAGCACCACCCAGAACCCGTGCTGGACCCCGGACAGGTCGGCCACCAGGACCGCCGCGGCCAGGGCCAGCGAGCCACGCAGGCTGTTCAGGAACCAGATCGAACGGAAGCTGGCGTGCCTGACCAGGACGCCTATCGCGCCGGAGATCGCGGCCACCCGGCGTTCGGGCATCGTCCCCTCGGGCTGGGCCCCGTACCAGCCGCGGCGCCGGGCGGCGATCGTCTCCGGGTCGGCCCGCCGGGTGGCGATCAAGGCGTCCGCGACGACGGCCCGCACCGCCAGGGCGATCGCCTGTGCGTGGAAGGCGTGCCTGGCGATGACCTCCACCGCGTCGTAGTCCCCGTCCGGGGCCGCCGACCGGTGGTAGGCGGCGCTGGCCTCCCGCTGCCGGTCCAGCGCGGTGAAGTCGGGCAGCGGGGCGGACTCGGGGTTGGCCAGCAGGTCGCCGATCTGCCCGAGCACCACGGCGGCCAGGCCGAACAGGTCGCGGTCGGACGGCGCGGCCCGGTCAAGGTTCGGGTGTCCTTCGGTGGCGTCGGCGATCAGCGCGGTGGTCCACTCGAGCAACTGGACCACGCTGGCCAGGCCCTGGTCGGCCGTGGCCAGGCCGACCGGCCGGTACGGAGTGGTGGCGAACGCGTTCAGCAGCCGGTGCTTGGCGGCCTGACAGGCCTGGGTGTCGGCGGCGGTGGCGGTGCCGCGCACCGACGCTTCCAGGTGGGCGGCCAGCGCGCGGGCCGAGTCGGCCGCCGCCGCGCGCAGCCGGTCTCCCGGTGACGGCGGCGAAAGCAGCAGCACGGCCACGGTGGAGGCGACCGAGGCCAGCCACCAGCCGGCCAGCCGGTCACCGATCATGCTGATTGTGCCGGGCGTGGCGACCGACAGCACGAAGGGGAGCAGGGCGGCGGTGACGCCGGAGGCCGCGTTGGGCCCGGCGATCCCGGCGAAGAAGATCCCGAACGCCACCGGGATCGTGACCAGGACGGCCAGGGCGGTGATGCCGTTGACCGCCGTCCCGATGATCAGCCCGATGCTGCCGATCACGGCCAGCATGAGGTGCGCGATGATTTTATCCCGCTTGCTGCCGCCGAACGAGGCGAAGATCAGGTTCGCGAACCCGCCGAACGCGGCGAACAGGGCCATCTGCAGGTTGCCGAAGCCCTCGTAGGTCAGCGCGAACAGGGTGGGAATCACCAGGACTGCGCGCAGCGTGCGCAGCGCGGCCGGCACCGACCAGACGGGCCACCACGCGGGACGGGTCACGCTCAGATCGGGCATTTGCCCAGTCTAAGAAGCGCGGGCTGCGCGCCTCAACCGAAGACTTCCCCGGGCACCAGGTACCTCGGGACCACCCGATCTCCGTGAGGCGCGACCGCCTCGCCCTCCGTGGTAATGTGAAACGCTGCCTGGCGACTAGCCAGGTGAGCGGGAGGCCTGCTGCACCCTCATGCGGCTGCCTCGCCCAGATTGCTTCTCAATCGGGAATCAGCCCGCTGAACCCGTTTCGTGCTAATTCTAAGGAGTCACGTGCCGCTCGACACCGCCGTCAAGAAGGAGATCCTGGCGGAGTACGCGACCAGTGAGGGTGACACCGGTTCGCCGGAAGTCCAGGTCGCGCTGCTGACCAGGCGGATCAACCACCTGACCGAGCACCTGAAGGTGCACAAGCACGACCACCACAGCCGCCGCGGGCTGCTGCTGCTGGTCGGCCGCCGCCGCAGGCTGCTGAAGTACCTGGCCAAGAAGGACATCAATCGCTATCGCGCGATTCGGGAGCGCCTCGGCATCCGCCGCTGAGCCCCGGTCCGGGCTCCGGCCCGGCCAGGAACAACTAAAGAACGACAATACTGACATCCCGTAGCCCCCGGCCCCGAGCGTCATGGCCGGTCCTCGGTAGTGGCCCCCGGATCAGCTGCCCCTAAAGGCAGCAGAGCCCGAGGGCTTCGATCGAAGACCGGCCGGCTGCCTCCCTAGGCGAGCCAGGCCACATGCGGCACGGCGGCGGGTGGGTGCGGGATCTACCGCAAGGAGGTCTCACCCGTGGAGGGTGTCCACAGCGCTGAAGCCGTTATCGATAACGGCGAATTTGGCGTACATACGATCAGGTTCGAGACGGGCCGGCTGGCCCGTCAGGCCGCCGGTTCCGCCCTGGTAACGCTGGACGGCGAGACCGTGGTGCTTTCCGCGACCACGGCGTCCAAGCAGCCGAAGGAAAACCTGGATTTCTTCCCGCTCACGGTAGACGTGGAAGAACGGATGTACGCGGTGGGCCGGATTCCCGGCTCGTTTTTCCGTAGAGAGGGCCGTCCGTCCGAGGACGCGATCCTCACGTGCCGGCTCATCGACCGGCCGCTGCGCCCGTCCTTCGTGAAGGGCCTGCGCAACGAGATCCAGATCGTCGCGACCATACTCGCGCTCGACCCGCAGCACCTGTACGACGTGGTGGCGATCAACGCCGCGTCCATGTCCACCCAGCTGGCTGGCCTGCCGTTCTCCGGCCCGATCGGCGGGGTCCGGGTGGCGCTGATCAAGGGTCACTGGGTGGCCTTCCCCCAGCACGACCAGCTAGCGCAGGCCACCTTCGACATGGTGGTCGCGGGCCGGGTGCTCGAGGACGGCGACGTGGCCATCATGATGGTCGAGGCCGAGTCCACACCCGAGACACTCAAGCTGATCGCGGACGAGAGCAGCGGCGCCGTCGCGCCGACCGAGGACACGGTGGCCGAGGGTCTCGAGGCGGCCAAGCCGTTCATCCGCGTGCTGTGCGAGGCGCAGCAGCGGCTCGCCGCCGAGGCGGGCGGCGGCACGCCGTCGGCCGAGTACCCGATCTTCGTCGACTACGCCGAGGACGTGTACGAGGCGGTGGCGCGCGAGGTCTCCGAG
>JBAUAY010000178.1:0-4743 GCA_049676235.1 Streptosporangiaceae bacterium | reverse complement strand
CGCCTGGATCGCGGTGAAGATCCGGGTGTTGGAGGAGTCGTTCGGGTACATGTAGGTCAGCGTGACGCCGTTGGGGTACCCGGCCTTGCTCAGGTCGGACTTGCACATGGCCACGTTGCCCTGCCCGCTGTCGTCCGGGTACATGTTGGAGTTCACGTAACCGACGTTGCCCTGCGGGATCACCGTGTTGAGGATCTGCGCGACGGCCGGCCCGCCGATGGCCTTGATCGCGGCCGACTTGTCCAGGCCGTACTCGACGGCCTGGCGCACCAGCAGCTTGCCCGCGGCGCCACTGGCGTCCGGGCTGCGCGGGTTGAACACGATGTACGGGAAGGTGCTCGACCACTGCCAGATGTGGAAGTTGGAAGCCTTCGACGCTAGCAGCTGCGGGATCGACGCCGGGTTGATCGGCGTGTCACTCGTCACGTCCTGGGTGCCGGCCTGCATGTCCGACAGCTGCGTCTCGGCGGAGGTCACCCCCAGCGTGTCCACGATCGTGGCCGGGTAGTCGTGCCGGAGCGAGTCGGTGGACTGCTTCCAGGCCGGGTTCCTGACCATGGTGATCGACTTGCCGGGGATGTAGGAGCTGATCTGGTACGGGCCGTCGGAGATCGTGTGCTGGTCGAGCTCCAGGCTGTTCGGCAAGTAGCTGTCGTATTCCACCGGCCGCGCCGAGGTGAACGGCATCGCCAGCATGTACAGGAAGTCGCTGACCGGAGAGATCAGCGTGAACGAGATCGTCGACGAGTTCGGCGTCGCGATGCCAGAGATGTTGTGCGTGTTCTGGAAGTTGGTGATGTTCGCCGCGGTCGGCGCGTTCGACTTGACCGCGAAGTAGGCGGTCTCGGCGTTGGCGTACGCGGTGAGCCCGGCGATCGTGCTCTCGTAGTACACCGGGTTGCCGACGGGGCTGACCGGGTTGAAGAAGGCCTTGAACTCGCGGAGGAAGTCCTGGGACGTGACCTGCCGTGGCGGGCTGGTGTTCCAGTCCACGCCCGGCTTGATGTGGAACGTGTAGGTCTTCCCGCCGTTGGTGATCCCGCCGTTGGCGACGCTCGGCACCTCGGTCGCCGCGTCCGCGGCCGGCGTGACGTCCTTGGTCCAGTTCGGATCGGAGGTGCTGGTGTACGGCAGGGTCGGATAGTTCAGCAGCTGCCGGGTGTAGGCGTGCGTGAGCTGGTAGTCCGTCGTGTAATACGAGGGCACGGTGTCGAGGTGAGCGGGACCAGAGGCGGCGACGATGCGCAGCGTACCGCCCATGACGGGCTTCCCGGCGCTGGACGACGTCGACGGCGAAGACGGTGATGACGACGAGCTACACGCGGCGAGACCCGCGGCGGCGAGTACTGCCGCGGCTAGTCCAGCAAAGCGCTTTGACGCACTGGTCATCGGCGAGTTCCTTCGTCCGGAAGTTAAGCAAGACCAAGACAGCCGTCCGACCGCCCGGCGGATCGACCCACCAGCAAAGCAATCGGCCGACTGCCTCGATCTCGGCGGTCAACCCGTTTCTGCGGTGCCCCAGCGCCAGTGTCCCCAGCCTGACCGCGCCAATCCATGAAGTTCACCGGAGTTCTGCAGGCAGTCTGCCGGCGGTTGCCTGCTGAAAAACTCGCTGACCATGCAGTATGAGCTGCTCCCGGGAACTGATTCCTTGGACGAGACGTTGATGAGTTGAGGTTGAGGCGAGCCACAGCCCGGCCGTCCTGGTACCGATCTGGGCGTCGGGATGCGCACCATGCTGGCGGTGCGGCTGCTCGTCTTGACGTGCGTGTCGGTCCGAGCAGTTGACTGTGGGTGCTGATGTGCAGTCAGCTAAGAGTTTCGGTCTCCTCGTCCGCAGGTACCGGGCTGTCGCCGCGCTGACCCAAGAAGAACTGGCCAGCCGGGCAGGACTGAGCGTCCGCGCGGTCAGTGACATGGATCACGGCCGGACGCGAAGGCCGTTCCTGCGGCCGGCTCGTGCCCCGGCCACCGTTGCAGACATCACGCGGCCTTCAGCGGCGACGGTGGGGGAATATGACCACGTCGCCGCGGCCGCCTACCTGATGAAACACGCCAGGTCGGCCGCCTTGGTGGTGCTCGGTGTCCGGCATGGCGACCGGCCAGTCGGCGTGACCACCGAGGCCGATATCGCCTGGGCGGTGGCCGACGGCATGGATGTGAACAAGACCCGGATCCATGACCTGCTGACCGCCCGTCCTGCAGCCATTCCCGCAGCGGCGAGTATCCGCGATGCGGCGAGAACCACGGTGAATGGAGGTTTCCGGCAGTTGCCGGTCGCCCACGGCACCGGCTGGTTCGACATCGCCGACGTCTGCGGCGTGATCGACCCGCGCCGCGCCCCCGGTCGGCCAGACAGGCCACTCGCGCGGGGCTCAGCCGTCTACTGCTGGATCTGCGTTTGAGCAGGAAGTGGTCGGCCCGCCATAGGCGCAGATCATCCGCATCCGGACCAGCTATCGGCGCTAGGCACCGTCCACGCGTGCACAGTGGCGTAGCCGCCGGACGTCTGCTGCACGCGAACGTGTAGTTGGCTGCTGGCCCGGCACGTTATAGCTGTATGCAGTAGGTTTAAGTGCTCCGTCGGCCGGGTTCCACGGGTCGTATATCCGAGGAGTCCCGCCGACGGCAGCCGGAGCCCCCGTCCGTGTCCGGCGTGATCTTCACATCCGTCAAGATGAAGAGGGCGATCCAATGGCACGTCACGACGGCCTTGCACTCCCACGGGCATGGGCTACCTCGTTGGGCGTCAGGAAGACCTGGATACTTGAGTCCGGACGGCCGGTGGTCTGCGTGGTGCCCTTGACCTCAACATGCTTCACCTCGCCGTCGCGGTGAAGTACCAGGTCAAACGACTCGTGTTTGCAGGCTTCAGCGTCCGCCGGATCTTCCGACCACGCTAGCCCAGCTTAGTGGCTCCGTGCGGCCTCCATGGCCCGCATCTCAACCGCCGTCTTCTCGGCCGGGCTACGCTGAACCCCTGCCCGGCCACGGCCTTCGAGGCAGCCATGGGCGCGGTCTGCGCGGCTTGGACGGCCGCGGCGCTGGCCAGGGAAAGGCGCAGGTAGTCAAGGATCTTGGCTTTGGCGGGGATCGTGGAGCTGTGCGGGTTCTTCTTCAGCCCCTATAACCTCGCTTGGCGGGCCATGCAGCTAGCGGGTTGGAGAGGCCTTTCATGCCTTGCGTAAAGGTGAACCGCGTGCCCATGTTGGCTTCCAGCCATGCAATGGCCTCGGTGACGTCACTGGCCGTTACGCAGGTACCGCCGACGTCGATACCTGCCTCTGGCGTGCTCACAGCTGCTTCCTCCTGCTCCGCGCGGTGTCGGTCACGATATGTCACGCAGGCTATTGAGCCGAAGGCATGGTTTACCCCATAATAAGACGCATTTTGCTCCCCCGCTGGCCGTGGCTTTCCGTGCGATACCAAGCTCGTATTAGCCATCAGAAAGCGGGAGCCGCGAGCTTTGCCGCGGCTCGAGTCTCCCGGCACGGAGGTGGGGATACCAGAGCGAACTTGGCGGCAGAAAGACCGGCAGGTCCGGTTCTGCCGCTGCTCGGAGCCCGCATCGGGCCTGGCAGGAACCAGGCCACCGGTAGTAGCATCGGGAATTGCCGGGGCGGCCGTGCATCAGATTGCAGCGATCGAGTGGTAACTTTACGCAGCGATCTGGTATTCCGGCCGCGGGCTGATCGGCAGGCATTAATCTGCCGGCTCGCGGCGGGATCCGGCTGGGCTGGCGTGTTCGCGTACGCGGTTCCGGCCGGCGGCTTGGGTGCGTCGGCTGGCAGGGGGCTAGGACGATGACTGGCCATGCTGGAGCATTCGGGGAACGTCTGCGTGCGTGCCGGGCTGCGGCCTGGCTGTCTCAGGAGGAGCTTGCCGAGCGCTCAGGACTGAGCGTGCGCGCGATCGGGGACATCGAGCGAGGCCGGACGCGCTGGCCGTACCGTGATTCTGTTCAGCGTCTGGCTAACGCGCTGGGGCTGGCGGACCAGGAGCGGGAGGGGTTCCTGGCGCTGGCGCACCGGCCGGCTGCCGACCTCGCCGAGCCTGAGCCGGTTACCGTTCCCTACCGGGGGCTGAGCGCGTTCCGTGAGCAGGACGCGGGGCTGTTCTTCGGCCGCGAGGACGCCACGGCCCGGGTGCTGGAGCTGATGTCGGCGGGGCTGGACGGCAGCGGGCTGATCGTCGTGTCGGGGGTGTCGGGCGCGGGTAAGTCCTCGCTGCTGCGCGCGGGGGTGCTGCCCCGGCTGCGGCAGGACGGGCTCGCGGCGGCGCTGGAGGCGGCGTCGTGGCCGTGCCTGGTGTTCACGCCCGGACGCGGCCCGCTGGCGGAACTGGCGGTGCGGATAGCGCCGCTGGCCCGCACCGATGCTGCCGCGCTGCGGCAGCAGCTGGCCACCAGTCCGGCCGGTTTCGCCCTGACCGTCCGTCAGGCCGCGCTGGCCGCCCAGGCGGGCGGGGACCTGCCCGATGCCGGCCAGCGGCGGGTGGTGCTGGTGATCGACCAGTGTGAGCAGTTGTTCACCGCGTGCCAGGAGCCAGGGGAGCGGCAGGCGTTCATCGCCGCGCTGCACGCCGCCGCCGGGGACGGCGCCGGGTCGGCGGCGGTCGTGATGCTTGTGGTACGCGCGGATTTCGAGGCCCGGCTGGCGGACTACCCGCAGCTGAGCGCGGTGGTTCAGGACCGTTACCTGCTGACCGCGATGACCAGGCGGCAGCTGCGGCTGGCCATCACCC
>JBAUAY010000177.1:0-2398 GCA_049676235.1 Streptosporangiaceae bacterium | reverse complement strand
GTGCGTCGAGATCGGCCTCGGCCGCGCCGCCGCGGGCCGCGGCGAACGCGGTGGCGGCCCCGGTGGCCACGTCGGTGACGGCCGCCAGCCGGGCGCCGGGCAAGGTCGCGATGGCATCGGCGTGCATGGCCGCGATCACCCCGGTGCCGACGATCCCGAAACCGCGGGTCATAGGGCTTCCATCCACTTAGTGAGCAGCTCCAGGTGCTGGGGGAGCGCCACCTCCGGCTCCTCGATCTCGGGGTGCCAGCGCTTTTCCCACTCCACCGAGATCCAGTGCGGGTAGCCACCGGCCGCCAGCAGGCCCAGCATGTCCCTGACCGGCACCTCGCCCTCGCCGAGCAGCACCAGCTGCCAGTCGCCGTCGGCCTTGCGGCGGGCGTCCTTGACCTGCGCGAGCAGGATGCGCGGGCCGAGGTTCGCGTATACCTGATCTGGCCGCTCGCCCATCCGGTGCGGGTGATGGCTGTCCCACACCGCGCCGACTGCTCCGGAGTCAACCGCGGCCGGGTCGACGAGGGTCAAGAGCTCGGCCACGACCGAGGAAGCGGAGAAGGCGTCGTGAGTCTCCACGCCGATCGCGACGCCAAGCCTTTCGGCGAGCGGCACACTGGACTCGAGCACTCGCGCAGCCGCCCCGAGCTGCTTCTGGCGCTCCGTTTGCTCCGCGGTCAGCGCGCCGCCGAAGACGCGCACCAGCGGGGCTTCCCAGTCGCTGGCCAGCTCGAGAAACCGGGCCAGTTCGGGACCTGGATCGCCGTCGGTGAGCCGGATCGAGCTGTCCACCGCGACGACGCGCAGGCCGGACGCGGTCAAGGTCCGCTTGACCTGGGTGCGGTCGGCGGCGGGCATCGCCGGGTCGATGAGCTCACCGTCGATAAGCCGGAGCTCGATGCCGGAATAACCCCAGCTCCGGCCGAGCGAGGCAGCCACGGCCAGGGTGGCATCGGGGAAGGCCAGCGTGCTGAAGGCGACGCGCGGCGGCACTGTCATCGGCACATGCTTTCGTTCGTGACTCCTTCGGTATTAGCCGGGCTAGCGTGAGATCAGGTTTGGGGTGAGGCCCGCCCCCGGCGGGGGGGTTGCCGGGGGCGGGCCAGCTTATTTGGCGCCGCGCGGAGCCTTAAGGGCTACCGCGGCGTCAGGTGCAGGATGACCACTTCGTCGGTGCCGGAGCCGGGACCGTTGTTCGTTCCCGACGGCTGGCCGCTGTCGTACGGGTTCTGCTGGCTAGGCCAGCCAGTGTAGTTCTGCGAGTTGTATTCGAACCACTCCGGCGCCGTGGTGACCGGGATCACCGGCAGGTTGGCCGCGACGTACTGCTCGAGCGGGACGAGGGCGGTGGCCTGTTGCGAGACCGTCGTTGCGCCGGCCAGCGTGGCCAGGTCGGCGTTGAGCGTCGGGTTGTTCAGCCGCTCGTAGTCGCCGATGGCGGCCGAGCCGGAGGCGAGCGTGCTGTTCAGCCAGCCGTCGTACATGTTGTACGGGCTGATCCCGCCGTTCGACCAGTGCTCGGTCACCGAGAAGTCACCGTCGGCCACATCGGCGTTCCAGGCGTCCACGGACAGGCCCTGGAACGTCGCGTCGATCCCGGCCGCCCTCAGTTCCTGAGCGGCTATGGCGTCGACCTGAGACATGTCCGTGTACGCGGTCGGGCTGATGATCGTCAGCGCGACGGTCTTGCCGCCCTTCTGGAAGTAGCCGTTGCTTCCCTTCGTGAAGCCGGCTTTCTGCAGCACTTGCTCGGCCGCGGCCGTGTTGCTCGTGGCCGGCATGGTCGCCGACGTCACCGGTCCGGCCCAGGCCTGGAAGGTCGGCAGCGTCAGCCCGCCCGATTCGGTGATCGGGCTCGCGAGACCGGCTTCGCCCTCGGAGGCGAGCAGGGTGCGGTTCACCGCGAGGCTCATCGCCTGCCGTACGGCCAGCTGGTTGGTCGGCCACTTGGTCAGGTTCGGCTCGAGGCTCTCATCGCCGCCGGCCGCCTCCCAGTAGTTGTGGTGGGCCGGGTCGGTGGCGACGAAGTCCTTCTGCAGGCCCGGGATGTAGTTCCCGGTCCAGTCGATCTGGTTGTTGAACAGCGCGCTGAGCGCGCCGGTGTTCGAGGTGTAGACCGGGAAGTAGACGTTCGGGACCTTGACGCTGGACTCCTGCCAGTAATTCGGGTTCTTCTTCAGCGTGAAGCCCTGCGGCGTGAAGCTGCCCAGCATGTACGGCCCGGTACCGACCGGGTTCGCGTCGGCGAAGGTCGCCGGGTTGACGCCGTTCCACTGGGACTTCGGCACGATCGCCTGGCCGGCGATTTCCTCCAGGTTGGTGTACTGGGATGTTGGGAACGTGAGCGTCACGGTGTTGCCGGACGTGCTCACGCTGGAGATGGTCAGGCCGCCGCTGTTGATCG
>JBAUAY010000176.1:0-4761 GCA_049676235.1 Streptosporangiaceae bacterium | reverse complement strand
GCAGCCGCCGGGCGATCCGCTGCACCAGGCTCAGCCGCCCGAAGCCGGTCAGCACCACGGTCGCGCCTTCGGCCTGCGCGACCCGGGCGACGTGAAACGCGATCGAGGCGTCCGTGATCACCCCGGTCACCAGGATCCGCTTGCCCGCCAGGATTCCCGTCACAGCCTCACTCCCGTCATATCCAGCACGATTCACACCCTGCCCGGCAGGACCCCGTCAGCTAAATGGCCGGCCGCGCCAAGCTTACGGAGCACCGCTTGCGGGTTCCCGCAACTACCGGTCAGTGGCCCATCCCGAGCCCGCCGTTGACCGGGATGACAGCGCCGGTGATATAAGCCGCATCCGGGCCGGCCAGGAATGCGACCACCGCGGCCACCTCGGCCGCCGACGCGTACCGGCCGAGCGGCACGGACGCCATGATCCCTGCCTTTCTCTTCTCCGTCAACGACCCGCTAGGTCAGGAGTCGCATGGCTGCCCGCTTGGTTCATCGCGGCCGGCATAAGCCGGCGCAGGATCGCGCGAAGGAAGGTGTTTCGGTGGGTCACGGCATGGTCCAGGCGGACGAGATGACAGCCCATTTCGCGTTTGGGCTCATAGGCGGTCTGGCAAAATTCATGGCGGTACATTTCTCCGCGATCGCTTCCTCGATGCCGCGGTAGTGCACGACGTGGTAAAGGCGTAATTCCCTGGAGCACCGGTAGTCCAGGCCGACCCGGACAGCCATAGCGCCGTCCCCTCTGAACAGGCACAGCAGGAACGCCACGAGCCGGTCTTCATGCCAGCATGCGACGAGCTTCGTCCGGATCTGGGCATCCTCCGACAGTGCCCGCAGGAACTCGGGTGTCCACATGTCCAGTCGGCTTTCAGCGCGGTCGAGCACGGCTTGGTAAAGCGGCATCATTTGTGGGATGAGCGCGCTGAATCGGTCGTGTGCTTCCAGCCGGGTATCCGTGTAGTTGGCAAACTTCCGCAGTTTGGCTCTGGTGTTGCGGCGGGCTTTCGCTGGCAGGGCGACCACGTATTCATCGAAGGATGCCGCGTTCATGGGAGAATGGCGTCCGGCAGCCCCGGCGCAGAGAAGAATTTACCGCGCTCCAGGCCCGTCCGCAGCCAGTCCAGATCCGGTCGCACGAAGTCCTTGAACACGATCCACGGGATCCTATCGCGTTCGGCGAGCGTTCGCGCGGCATCAACCAGCAGGTCCGACGCCTCCGGGGAAAGATCATCCGTACGCAGAACGCGACCTTCGCCGAGCAGGTGGCCGCAGATCAACACCGGAAGTGCAGCAGGCTGTCGGGCAGCCACCGCAAATAGCGCAACATGCGACGGCCCTCTTCCCCCACGACGTCGCTGAGCGCCAGGCGGTGGAAGATGCAGGTCGGCAGTACCGCCTTGATCCGCTCCTGTTGGTATAGCACTAGGTAGCGGTAGACATCCGGCCCGATGTTCGAGCGTTCCATGGCCGCAAAGAGCGCTTGACTCCACAGTGGATCGTCAGCAGGTGCCAGTTCCTGCCATACCGAGGCGGGGATGTCTGCGGAGCTGTGCAGCACCCGTACCGCGCCTTCCCTGTGCGTCGCGGATGCGGTGGTGCTGATGCCGGCCATTACGCGTGCTTCCCGATGACGGCAACGATTCCTGGTTCGGGGTGGGGCAGTTTCATGATGCGGTCCCCGGCTGGGACCGCTACGTCGGACGTGACGACGTCGGCGCTGCCGACCAGTCCCCGCACGATCGAGACGGTGTTGTCGATCAGCGTTCGTACCGCGATCGGCTCCAGCGCGTCGGCGAGGCTCGGGATGCCCATGTCGAGCCGCACCGAGAACACGATCTCGCTGCCCTGCGAGGCGGGGACGCACTTCCATGAGCCGTCGAAGAAGGCGAGGTCGCCCTCGAGCTAGCGGAACGTGATCGTCAGGGCGCCGGGATCGAACGTGTCCTGCTCGGTCCAGCGCAGCAGCCCCTTTCGGAAGGTGACCTCCCACCGCGACACGGAGCGGTTCTCGGACACCTGGGTGACGGCGACGTTCTGGACGGCGTCGCTGAGCTCGGGATACCGCTCGAAGTCGGAGAGCGTGGCATACACGTCGCTGGCTGACTTGTGCGGCACGTGTAGCCGGAGGCAGACGATGCACGGGATGACGTGCTCGTCCAGCAGCCCGATCAGGAACTCGGTCGCGATGTCGGCCGAGACGAAGTCGACGCCGGTCAGCAGGCCCTCGCCGTGTACCTCGGTGACCAGGTGCGGGCAGTGGGTCATGACCGCGCCGGCGGCGGGGTCGCGGACCTGCGGGCCGAGTTCGCGTGCGCGCCCGATCAGGCCCTCAGATGTGATGGCGCCGATGGTCGCGGCGGCCGCGAGCTGGCTGCCGACGAACGTCGAGGAGTGCAGCAGCGGATCGGCGTTCAGCGGCGCGAACAGCTGCCCGGACGCGACCACGCCGCCGGCGGGCATCACGCCGCCGCCGAGGATCTTGCCCGTGAGCAGCACGTCCTTCTTAAGCAAAGTGCCACCTATCTCGGCGCCACGTTCGAGGAGGCGGACCGGCGTTATGGTTCGTTCGGCCGATTCCTGACCGACGGCCTCGATGCCGGCGAGACCATGCCGGCCGAACCGCGGCGGGCCCTGCTCGGCGACCTCGTGCCGCTGGAACCCGTACCGTTAGCCCCTCCTGCGTCAGCCTCTGCTCCGTCAGCCCTTGCGGCGGCGCGGGCCTACCCGGCGCAGCTGGATCCAGGTGAACACGCTGAAGACCGCCGCAAGCCCGATCATCAGGCCCATGTCGCGCAGCCAGTTCGAGGATGACCGCGTCCACAGCGGGTCAATGATCCCGCCAACCTGGGCAGGAGGGCTGATGGTGTCGTAGTTGACGGTCGTTGCCACCGCGGCGTAGCCCCAGCGGGACGGCGATATGGCCGCGAAGTACGTGAGCGGGCTCGTCAGCAGCAGCAAGCCGCCGGACAGGATGACCTGGGCCATGGTGAGCAGCACCAAGAAGGGCATCGCCTTCTCCGACGTGCTCACCAGGGCGGACACGAGCAGGCCCAGGCACATCGAGGCGGCGGCGAGCACGGCGATGCCGAGCATGATCTCAATGAGCGGGGCGCCGGTCAGGAAGGCGCCGTGAGCGGGCATCGGGCTCCGCCCGGCCACCCCGAGCAGCACGAGCAGGAACGACTGCACGATGCTGATCACGCCGAGCACCAGCAGCTTGGAGAACAGGTAGGCACCGGACGAAAGGCCGGCCGCTCGTTCCCTGATATAGATCGGGCGTTCCTTGACCAGTTCCCTGATCGAGCTCGCCGTGCCGGACAGACAGGCGCTGATGACCAGGATCAGCAGCAGTGTCGATATTTGGTTGTTTTTGCCGGGCGGACCCGCCAGGCCGTCGGGGCTGGTCGGTATCAGGCGGATCAGCGCGCCCAAGATGATGGGCAGCAAGACCATGAACGTCAGGTAGCCGCGGTCGGACGCGATCACCCGCACATACCGCCGGGTCAGCGTGGTCATCTGCCGGAAAGCACCGCGCGGCTGCTGCGGCGGCGCGGCCGCGATCTCCCGTCCCCCGGGCGCCTGCGCCGGCTGCGGCCGGCCGAGCACGTACTGCGTGTAGGCGGGCGAGGCGGCGAACTGGGCGGCCCAGTCGCGGTCCGGGTAGGACTCGAAGGCCTGGAACACCTCGGCCCAGCCGGGCTGGCCGAAATAGCTGAGGCCCTCATCGGGCGGACCGTAGTAGGCGATCCTCCCGCCGGGCACCAGGACCAGCAGCCGGTCGCAGGTATCCAGGTTGGCGACGCTGTGCGTGACCACGATGACCGTCCGGCCGTCGTGGGCCAGGTCGCGCATCTGCTCCATCACCGACTTGTCCAGGCCGGGATCCAGGCCGGAGGTCGGCTCGTCCAGGAACAGCAGCGACGGCTTAGTCAGCAGTTCCTGCGCCACGTTGACCCGCTTGAGCTGCCCGCCGGACAGCCGGTCCGCGCGCGTGCTGGCGTGCTTGGTCAGGCCGAGCTCCCCCATCACCTCATCAACCCGGACGTCCCGCTCAGCGGGCTTGGTGTCGGCCGGGAAGCGGAGCTCGGCCGAGTACTGCAGCGCGCGGCGGGCCGTCAACTGCGTGTGCAGGACGCTTTCCTGAGGGACCAGCCCGATCCGGTACCGGAGCTCGTTGTAATTCTGGTACAGGTCCCGGTTGTCATACAGCACCGTGCCGGTGTCCGCCGGGCGCATGCCGGTGAGCGCGCCGAGCAGCGTGGACTTGCCCGCACCACTGGGACCGATGACCCCGAGCAGGCACTTCTCCGGGATCGGGAACGTCACGTGGTCCAGCAGCACCTTGCCGCCCGACACCTTCACCACCAGGTCCTGGGCCGTGAAGGTAATCAGGCCATCGTCGACGAACTGGATCAGCTCGCCGGCCTTGAGCCGGAAGGTAGAGCTCCCGATGCTGACGATGTCGTTCTCCGTCAGCATCTGCGCGGTAACCGGCTGACCGTTGACAAAGGTCCCGTTATGACTGCCGAGATCGACGATCTCGTAGCTGCCCGTGGGCGATTTGCGCAATTCCGCGTGGTGCCGCGAAACGTTAAGATCGGACAGGACCAGGTCATTATCCGGCACCCGGCCGATACGCATGGCCTTAGCCGGCAGCGGCATCCGCGCCGTGGGCCTGCGGTCCACGCTCGGCAGCAGATCCGGCGCCACCTGCTGGGCGGCCGCCCCGGCCATGGCGTGCCGCGGGGCGTGCTCGCGCTCACG
>JBAUAY010000175.1:0-2005 GCA_049676235.1 Streptosporangiaceae bacterium | reverse complement strand
CGCACTGCAGAACGATCCAGGCCGGCGCCGTTCGCGTGCCAACCTCCGGACCTTACCCCGGAACTGACCACTGGCGGCCAAGAAGAGCAGCGCTTCCCAACCGAACACGACAACCCCTGCGAGCTGGTGCCGAACGGGCTGGAGGCACGCCGCAGCGGTCCGAGCTGGCGGGCGAGGTAGGTGAGCATGGCCTGGGTGAAGCCGCTGCCGATGTGCCGACGTACCGGAGTCGGCGTCCGTACCAGACGCCCAGGAGCAGCGAGCCGATGGTGCAGGCTTCTGCTCTGCCCACGGCAAGCTGTGTAGTCTGAGTGTGGTGGCGTCAGCGACGTGGCCAGCCGGTTTAGGCCTTGACGCGTAGCGCGCCGCGCTGAGTCAGCTATAGAAGCGGAGAACCGGCTCGGCGATGCAGACCGGCTTGTCGCCGTTCTCGCGCTCGATGACGGCGGAAACGGTGAGCTGGTAGCCGCCTTTGATTTCTTCGACGTCGGCCAGGGTCGCGGTCAGCCGCACCTTCGAGCCGACCGGCACCGGCGCGGGGAAACGGACCTTGTTGAGACCGTAGTTCACAGCCATCGTCGAGTCGGTGACGGTGAGGACCTGCGACCACATCGGGATGAGGAGTGACAGGGTCAGGTAGCCGTGCGCGATCGGCCCGCCGAAGGGGCTCTCGGCCTTCGCGCGTTCGGCGTCGACATGGATCCACTGGTGGTCGTCGGTGGCGTCGGCGAAGAGGTTGACCCGGTCCTGTGTGACCTCGATCCAGTCGCTGGTGCCGAGCTCGGAGCCCTTCAGCGCGGGCAGTTCGCTCAGGGTGGACGTGGTGGTGGTCATGTGGGATTCTCCTTCGTCAACGCGTAGTGGTCTCGCGAGCCGGGCTTGCGAATCTTGTCGGCGGCGGTCTTAGACACGGCACCAGCGAACTCGACGAGCCGGGGTACCGTGAAGTCGGCCAGCCGGTCGCGCAGCGCCGTCCGGTTGGCCCCGGGGTCGCGGTCGGCACCGGGCGTGACGACGAGGACGGCGAGGCCGACCTCGCAGCCTGATGTTCTCACCGCAGCCCCAGAGCGTGGATGGCGTTCTCCTTCATTATCAGCGGCCTGACCTCGTCGCGGATCTCGAGGGCTTGGAAGTCCTTGATCCACCGCTCGGAGCGGATCAGCGGGTAGTCGCTGCCGAAGAGCATCTTGTTCTTCAGCAGCGTGTTGGCCGCCCGGACCAGTTGCGGCGGGAAGTATTTCGGTGACCAGCCGGACAGGTCGATATAGACGTTCGCCTAGTGCTGGGCGACGGCGATCGCAGCGTCCTGCCGGGGCACCGAGGGGGTGAGCCATAATGATCGTCAGGCCGGGGAAGTCGGCGGCAACGTCATCGAGCAGCATCGGGTCGGAGGAGCGTAGCTTGATGCCGCGCCCGCCGGGCAGGCCGGAGCCGATGCCGGTGTGGACCAGCGTCGGCACGCCGAGGCTCTGCAGCTCCTCGAATAGCGGGTAGGCCGCGCGGTCGTTGGGGGTGAAGTCCATTAGGCTGGGGTGGAACTTGAACCCCCGCACCCCATGCTCCTCGACCAGTCGGCGGGTGGCGCGGACGTCGGCGATGCTGCGGTGCGGGTCGATCGAGCCGAACGGGATCAGCACGTCGGGTGCCGCGCGGCGGCCTCGGCGATCTCCTCGTTCGACAGCGTCGGCTGGCCGGTGACGGCGCGGCCGCGGTCACCTGGCCGCATGGACGGCGGCTTAAGCCTGGCGGTGGTCAGGCGACTTGTCAGGCTGCCGGAGGGTACCGCCCGGCCAGATTCCGGTTTTCTTCCGCGTCCACTCGGCGGCGCCGCGGTCGACAGCCGTTTTGACCAGCGCGTATATCGCGCCATGCAGACCTGCGGCCAGCAGGACCTCCCCCCAGCCGCGCTCCGAATCCATCGGCGCAGGCACCTCAGATCCGCGGCCGGCGATCTTCCAGACCCTGGTGAAGATCAGCCCGCTGAGCACGCCGCCCACGATCCCGG